>CAJXLR010000152.1 GCA_913056425.1 uncultured Bacteroidota bacterium | reverse complement strand
AAGTGGCTTTACGAACTCCGCTTGGTGTTACCAAAGTCAAATATTCAGAACATGGATTCGGATACATGTTTAATGCTGTTTTCGTTAGGTCGATTACTGATGAATTGTTATCCGAAAAACGCAAGTCGTCCAGCACCAATTTTGATCCGGCCGCATGTGGATTCTCCGGATTTGATGAGGCAATCAGGACAATTGCACTGTCCGGTGTAAGCTGAGCCGCGTAATCAATTTTAAACGCGAAATAGGTGAATGTACTTGTCGATTGGGTAATGGCTTGTTCGGTATAGCCATAAGGCACACCGTTCTTAAACATAATGGCTCCAATCATCGCAGTATCTCCATTCACAGGCTCATATTGATAATAGCCCTCAAGATACTTCCACTGTTTATCAATCGCGATTGCAGGCTTATCAAAGTCGCTAAACTCATTACCTGAGATAATCATTCCCGGGATAATATCATTCCCAACTTGTTGTGACACGAGCTCAATAGCCTTGGTTCCTGATCTTCCAGCTGCAGTTTGTTTCACCAGCGGTGTCGCAAGCTCCACTCGGGATAAATCATACAAATAGTCGTCTGAAGTGTACCAATTCTTTAAGTCCGGTCTTTTATGCTCTACCCAAGATTCGAAATTTCCGTTAGGCACGGCCTTATTGCGGGTTGAAATCGTTGCAAAGTGGAAATCATCGAATATCACATAGCCATCACCGTTCATTGTATTGGTCTGAAGGTCCAATGATGATAAAGCTATCGCAACGCTGTCCGGATTGGTACTCAAACTCCAGGTTATCGGAACCGAGAAATACCCGAACGTATCCTTGCTTGAACCTTCAATGTTAGTACTTGAGTACGCAATGGTGTTACCTTTTAGCGCAAAGACTACCGCAACTTGAGCTCGATCACCAAGGGCTAAATCGTATTTACATCGGAACCGAATACTCAGTGGTTGTTCGTCATAAGGAATTGCTCCCAGCCGATTACCTACAAAAGGTCCGGTTGAAACCATGCCACGCTCACCTGTTGCTTTCGTGTTGGTAAGGCGAATAGCGGAGCTGCCTTCGTGCACGTCGGTGCTTTGACTGACGGCACCTGAGACGGTCCAGTCTGCTGCCACCTTGGTAACATGCTCCCCCCAAGATTCAAAATCCCCATTTTCAAGGTTATTTTGCGCTTGAGCGTTGAGTCCAACTAAGGTTAACAAGCCTAGTATAAGTGTTGCGAATGGTTTCATATCGTTTGCGTTTCTATCAAATCTAACGCAATTCGACCAGATTTATGCCAATGGAGTCACGTACTCAGCGTCTTTACCAAGGATTGCTTGGCGCACCCAGCGACCTTTTTCTTCAGCCATTCTTCGAACAGCTAGGCGCTCTGCATTACATGGCCCATCGCCATTAATTACACGCTTAAATTCATCCCAATCAGGCTCAGTAAATTCCCATTCTCCGGTTTCTTCATTCTTTCTCAAGTTCGGATCTGGCAATTCAAGACCAAGGTCCCAAATCTTTGGAACATACATGTCTAAATAAGTCTGACGCATTTGATCGTTAGACGCCATCTTAACTTTCCAGCGCATTAGTATTTCACTGTGAACTGAAATTTTATCTGACGGCCCAAAGAAGTGCATAATTGGTGGCCACCAGCGTGTTAATGCTTCTTGCACCATTTGACGCTGTTTAGGCGTTCCTGTAGCAAGGTGTACTACGTTGTCGTGACCATATTTCAAGTGGAACGATTCCTCGTAACAGATGCGCTCAAGGGCGCGGCAGTAAGGACCGTAACTTCCTTTCGAATTCGCTAATTGGTTTACGATTGCACCTGCATCAATTAACCATGCAATAATGGCGGAGTCCGCCCATGTTAACGCAGGGTAATTGAATACATTCGAATACTTCGACTTTCCGGTTATCAGGTCGTTAATCATCGCTTCGCGACTCTTACCTAAAGTCTCAGCTGCAGAATAGAGCAATTGCGCGTGCCCTACTTCGTCCTGCACTTTGGCCATTAGCGCCAACTTTCTTCTGAAACCCGGTGCTCGTGTTATCCAAGTACCTTCAGGTAAAGCCCCTATAATCTCAGAGTGAGCGTGTTGCTCAATCATTCGAATAAGCTGCTTTCGATACATCTGTGGCATCCAATCCTGTGGTTCGATTTTCTCACCGGCATCGATGCGCGCTTCAAACTCGGCTAGTTTAACCGGATCTTCATCGCGTAAGAAATCCGGGCGTTCATTTGGGTCGATATAAGCGTTTCCGTACATAGTTGTTTTATTTATCCGGCATGGCCGGTTCTGTTTTTACATTAATCCTTTTACGCCTTGTGGGCTAACTCGTTTTTTTAATCCTGTTAATACAAACTGATACAACCGATCAGCGATTTCCGAAGGAGCTAAATCCCCATCCTTGTCGTACCACTCAACAATCCAATTCAAACTAGACAGTAAAGCCAAAGTGGCAAACTTCACATCAACTTCATTGAAAATCCCTTCATCAATTCCGGTCTGAACAATTACTCTAAAACCTTCTTCGTATTTGTTTCGGAGTTCAATAAACTCTGCTTTACGCTCGTCGCTCAAGTAACGCCACTCGCGCTGAAATACTACTGACGCATCTAAGTGGTTGGTTAATATGTTGATGTGTGTGTCAACAGCCATTTTTAGTTTCTGCGCTGCATCAAAGTAAATGTCATTGACGTCATCAATTCCAGCAAGAAACTTATCCGCCATCATGAAACATGTGCGATCAAGTAGTTCTTCCTTTCCGTTGATGTGACTGTAAAGAGATGCGGGCTCAACATTGGCTGCTTTGGCAATGTCTCGTATGGACGCAGCGGCATACCCGTTTTCACAAAACAGGCGCTGAGCTATTTCCAAGATTTCAAGTTTTCGATCGGTCATAACGAACATTCGTTAGGCAAATATAAGCGAACAAGTGTTAGGTGTCAAGTCCGTCGTTTAACAAAGCTTAAAGGCAGTGTAAAAAACTAATCCACAAAAGCACTCCCAATCCTGCACCCCTACTTAAATCACAGCATCAAATCATACATTTGTTCGTGCAGTATGCCGTAGTAGATATTGAGACTACAGGACAATCGAACAAGATTACCGAAATCGCCATTTATGTCTATGACGATGAAGTTGGTGAGGTTGTAGATGAGTTTACATCTCTAGTTAATCCGGAATGTTCGATACCTCCATTCATTACTAAACTCACCGGAATTGATGATGACATGGTGGCCGATGCCCCACGATTTTTTGAAATCGCTAAAGAAGTTCATCAAATCACAGAGAACCGAATTTTCGTGGCGCATAGTGTTGGGTTCGACTACAATGTCATCCGCGGCGAGTTCAAGGAGTTAGGCGCAGATTTTCGGAGAAAGAAAGCCTGCACCGTGCGCATGAGTCGCAAAATATTTCCAGGCTTAAAATCATACAGCCTCGGGAAACTATGCGAATCGCTGAGCATACCAATTTACGATCGACATAGAGCCACAGGTGATGCCATGGCGACAACCATCTTGTTGCGCATGATGCTCAACGAAAATCGGGAACATGTCTTGGATAGCACAAAGTTGAAAAACAAGGAAGGCTCCTTACCACCTAATTTGCCCCGAGCATCTTTTGAGCGACTACCCGACCAAACCGGTGTTTACTATATGCACAACCAAGAAGGCAAGGTTATTTATGTAGGAAAAGCCAAAGAGATTCGAAACCGAATTAGTGGTCATTTCGCGGATACCAGCTTAAGAAAATGGCCGTTCAAGAACCAGATCCATGACATAACGTACAAACTCACCGGATCAGAAATGTTGGCATTGCTTGTTGAAGCGGCCGAGATAAAGAATCACTTCCCTGAGTTTAATAAGGCCCAAAAGTATAGTGGAACGGGATACGCTTTGTGTTCGTACACCGATCAAGCAGGTGTTCTTAGACTTGAAATTGTGAAGAACAAAAAGTCGTTACGCAATGCCATCGCCAACTTTTCAAATACGGTAAGAGCGCGAAGTTTTTTGCGCAATCTAGCCGATGAGCACCAACTGTGCGCAAAAATGCTCGGGCTTCAAACCACAAAGGGTCCTTGTTTCGACTATCAGCTGCAAAAATGCAAAGGCATTTGTATTGGAGAGGAATCCTCCGAGGATTACAATCAACGACTTGAAAAAGCGGTAGAAAGCTTCTCGCTTCAATGTGGTACATATCTGGTTTGGCTTAAAGGTCGGCAACGCGAAGAACGCGCATACATCTACATCGAAGACGGCCAATATAGGGGCTATGGGTTTGTGGATGAAAGCAGCCAAAATCAACACATCAACCAGCTAATTGAATCCATCGTTCCACAACAACATAATGTTGAGATTCAACATATTCTAAATGCCCATCTACAGCGCGTCCCTAGCCGAGACATAATAACAATCAATGGTCCGGCTATCGCTCGACGATTTTAAACTTGCTGGAATAATGGTAACTTTCGTACTGTCTAAGAACTAAAGGACGACTTGAACAAGGCGGAGGAACGAGCTATCATCAACAAAATAGTTGCCGGAGATACAAACTCTTACCGGCTTATTGTTGATGCACATAAAGACCGAATTGCTGCTGTATGCATGTCTATGCTCAAGAACGAAACTTGGGCTGAGGAAGTTGGCCAAGACACATTTGTGCGATTGTACAACGCGCTACCCAAGTTCAAGGGGGACAGTAACCTGTCTACTTACGCCACACGAATCGCCATTAACCTATGTAAAAACAAGCTGGATTCGGTAAACAGACGTCGAAATCGCTTCTTGGTTCAAACCGATTCACACAACAATGTACCAAGCAACCAAGAGTCCACTCAAAAAAAACTGGAAAACCAAGAGTTAATCAATTTGGCTCTTGACGTGCTTAAACCGGAAGAAAGAAGTGTTGTGGTATTGCGCCTAATGGAAGGTTACTCGATAAAAGAAACTGCCGAAATTATTGGAATAAAAGAAGGAACCGTGATGTCTAAACTGAGCAGAGCACTCAAAAAGATGCAAACAGTATTGGACGATCTGAAATAAACAATAGAACAATGGAGATTAAAGATCTACTTAAAGAAAACGAACATCGCACGTACCGCTTCACAGACGGGTTTACAAACTCCGTTATGGAGCGCATCGCATCGAGCACACCAATTCTAGTGATGTGGCAAAAACGCGCCATTCAAATAGCTGCGGCGTGTGCAATTCT
>CAJXLR010000151.1 GCA_913056425.1 uncultured Bacteroidota bacterium | reverse complement strand
CAACTTCGCAGAAAGTAGTTCTAACAAAGATTAGTGAATGATTTAAACCTCAGTACATATGCATATGGACGACGAATCTATTCTCTCTTGCATTATATGTCCTAGTCCTATCTTAGCTACCTCTATAGTTTCTGCTGTCCTTTGGATGGCTGATGCATTGTTTTACCTGCGAGGAGACTTTGTAGTACTTTACCGCAAGCAAAATTCTAAAAGCGATGAAACCAGTAAGTGTTGAGATGATACAACAGATTAGAGGCGACCGTGAAATTGTATGATGAAAATCAAAGTTAAATGTATTTTTGCACGCAGAGAAAATCTATAACACAAAACTCTAATTTTATTAAAAGCTCTGAGAAATCAAGGCTCATCTGTTAATGTCTGTCGCAGCGGAAAGGCTGCACCGCTGTTAATAATATTAATGTCATCGTATATAGCCTGAAGAAATTTGAAGAGGCAATCGCACTTCCCCAAAGCTCCCTTTGATATGGACAAAAAGAACGACGCTTGAAATTAGCAACGAATTGAAATACTTCAAAAGCACGAGATTAGAGATTCCAAGGAGATTTCCAAGTCTATATCTATACTCACCCACTGCTTATATCTTTCATGAGCACGTAAAAAGTGCTTCATTGATTCAGCAGTCTCTCCCAAGCCCAAATAGAAGTGCCCTGCAAGCTCGCATGCCATGGCCTCTTCATTGATGAACTATATATGAACACCAAAACATGTCGCGGAGAAAGAAATGTGAGTATAGAATTATACCTAACACAATAGCAAACAAAGTGCTGCGCAATCCAATCTTACCTTGTGATCTGTAGCTGAAGATATGGCCTTTTCATAAAAGAATTTTGCTGATTCAAATTCACTGTTGCAAAATGCTTCCTCTGCCTCCAGTAAGCACCATTTATTCTCAAAGTTCCAACGAGATGACTCGACCCATTCTTTCAATGCCAACTTGGACTTGTTGCCCCTCTGATACCACTGCTGCTGCCGAAGTTCCTCTCTTGACTTTCGTGCCACCCAAAAAGATATAAGACCAATGTAAAATGACTGAGCAGCGTGATTAAAAAACAGGTTTGCCCAAGTAGTTTCGCTGCATGCAAAGTACTTTTCAGCAGCTATTTTGGTATCATCATAAGATCGAAATATAAAGCTGATGTATGCTTTCTGGAAACAGTATGATCTCAAGACACTATTGTTTCTTGCAATAATGTTCTGCTCTTCTATAACGTACTTTTTCTTTTCTTCCGAGCCAACCAACCTGAAGATGGAACGCTGGATCGAAAGATTTTGTACCAGGAATATCATCTGCTTCGTTTCTTCCATCATCTCAATTGTCTTGGCGTACTTTTCTCGCATTGTTTGTAGGTTTGCACCGGAGAAGAAAGATGTGCTATCATTTAATATTTTGTTGATCATCGCCATACTCACGTCTCCTGATGCCATGGCGGCAGTATAGCCATCATTAAAAGATTCCAAGACTGATTGAAGAGGTTCCAAATATGTTCTCACGTGTGTAACATAGCAAATAACCTCGCCAGCACTTTCACGTGATCCAACCTTGTCAAGGAGGGATAAGGCAAGCTTTACGTAGTGGTAGCCTCCCCTGATATCCCCAAGCTTGGCAATAATAGATCCAAAGTGCACAAAACCTATCGGGGACACAGTGCTCATTCCATGTAGCAGCGAGAGCTGTATGATTATTTGCGTCACAGACGCTACTGATTTGGGCATGATTTGGGTCATCCCTCTTATCAGCTTGCCCAAGAACTTCATTGCCATGATCATATTTGGCTCGGTCATTTGTCTTGTATTCAATATTTCATCGTCTGAATAATTTGCCAGTAAGTGTTTTGTGTCTCGGATACATGACTCCATACTCGTTTGAGGTAGCTTAATACCAAGTTGCGACAGAATTTCAACCCCCTTCGCAATTGCTTCCGGTAGTTTGGATGAACTTGCCAGTGAACATGTGGTAAGATACCTCATGTTGAGTTTGTCTTGAAATGATCGACCTTTCATTAACACTTGCTGTGATAATAGATTCAATATTTCTACATCACCATTGGCCAGAGCACACTTTGCTGCCAAGTCATACAACTCTAAGCTCAATCCATAATGTTCCTCCCAGTGCTTCTTCCGTAGAAACGTGATCCCGTGATCAAAATATTTATATGCTGTGACATAGTCTGACATTCCAATTGCCTTCTTACCAGCCTTCAAATTCAGGTTGGCAACTTTCACATAATCCCCATCTTCTTGAACTGCTTTTGGGCCTCCCAAGTTGAGTTGATTGACGGCTGTGAAAAGGTAGTTGTCTCCATAAATCAACTGAGAGACTTGTGCAAGTTCCATTCCGTACTTGAAGTGTCGGAGACATTGATATTGGGGTTCGGTCATCTTGTATGCAGCCTCTTGTATACGATCATGACAAAACCGATACTGCCCATTTCTCTTGTCAAGCAACCCTTCGTCTACAGCGATATCAAGATTGTCAAGCAAGTTCTGGTTTAGAGACCTATCGAGCAGCTCGAGTAAAGAAACATTCGACCAGGCTCCAAAGCATGAGAGCACAAACAGCGATGACTTCACATCTTCAGGTAGCGCTTCAATCGATTGTGTCAGAAATTTGGCCACGTCATCGGGCAACTTCTGACATCGGATCTTGTCCAGGTCCCACTCCCAACGTCGTCTACTCAAGTTCAAACGAAGAAGGCCTTCCTTGCTCAGCGACGCCAGCAGCCGGGATATGAAGAGCGGGTTTCCCTTCGTCTTGTGGTATATCACACTCGACAACGGCCTGGTGATGCGCGGAGACAAATGTAATGTGTCAGAAACCATCATATTCAGCGTATCTTCCTCCATGTAATCGAGCTTGACGTGCGTGCAGCCGACGGACAATGCGTCTACATTGCAGAGAAGCTTTGAGACGGGATGATCTTCGTTGATTTCCTCTTCTGCACGGTAGCATCCCAAGAAGAAAAAGCGAGTGTTCTGAGACGAAACACCAGCCGAAAATATCAGTTGATTCACTGCTGCTATAGATGCTGCATCCGCCCACTGCAAGTCATCCAGAAATAACGCCACCGGGGCAGTGAATACACTGCACAATACGTCGACGAAACGACACAGGAGATATTGGAGTCGCTTCTGGGCGTTATCGCAATCTATATCGTGAGTATTGTTGTCAAACACTTGAAGGCCAAGAATAGTTGCCAGATTGGGTATGAGAATCGCCAAGAGATAGGCATCCCTCCCCAAACTGGATTTGACTTCATTAGCAAACTTCTCTCTCGTTGGAGCAAGGGCACTATTCTGCAAAAGAATATCACAGTGTTGGTTGAAAGCCGACGCCAATGCGCTGAATGGCTTGCCCTGTTGAAGTTGGTCAAACTTTCCACTCAAAAACATGCCACCATCCAAGATAACATGATTACCAAACTCATACGCCAACAGCGACTTTCCAGAGCCAGATGGACCAGAGATGATTGATACCAACTCGTTATCACCTGATACTGACCGTCGGTAAGCGTCTTTCATAGAAGATAACTCTGCATTCCTACCGAACATGGTCTTGCCGAACTGTAACCCACCAGCATTTGACAATAATATCATGTCTTGATCATAGAGATAGATTGCCGGCTTATCAAGCATGAGCTGCAAATCGTCCCTCACTTCAGAAATGTTCTGGTAAGCGTCCACTTCATTGATGTTGCCATTGATGCAACCCAGCATGTTGGCAATCAAATCACACAAAGCCAACGGAAGGCCCTTTGCTCTCAACGGCTCCACCGATGACACGGCACCAGCACCACACATGATATTATGGTCATCAATTTGTGCCCGCTTCTTTCTAGGAGCTTGATTAGACAAATTATCCACCTCAATGTCACCATCACCTGAGGGATTATCGTCAGTATTTAGAATACGTCCGAGTTCCTCACCTACATCAATGGATACAGATTTATCAAAAGGGAGTGGATCCAAGTTATCGAAACATACCTGAGATGGGTCTGCGGCGGTAGTCTCATTATTAGTTTGGGATGATTGAGCAGCAGCAGGAGGCCGTTCTCCCCCGGAGAATAACTCATAAAAGACGATGGCTAGAGAATGAATAATACTTTGGACCATGCTTTTCTTGATGGCAGCTTCTTCCTCATTATTTTCACGAAAGAGGGACGGCAATATTTCCACCCTGATGCAATTACTGTCACCTGCCAGCACCTCCTGAGTGTGGTTGTTTATCGCCCCCTCCGTCTCAGCTGTTAGCGGTTCATCTTCGTGGATTAGCTCGTTGAATATATCTTCAATGTTGAAGTTATCATCACTCTTTGGATCTAGAGATCCTAAACTATCGCTGCTATTATCCTTCCACTGATGCTTGTCTTCTTCATCATTATTATTTGCTTGCAAATAAACTGTGATACTATTTATCCAGTCGGAGCTGGGCGTGGGCAACAAACCGAATTCTTCTTCTGCAGTGCAAATTTGATCGGCAAGTGAGCATGCTATCCGCAGCTGTAGCATCAAATAATCATCATCTTCTTCGCCGCCTGTGTTATCATTATTTCGTTGTAGTATCCGCTGCTGGATCCAATTTAGAAGTGGCACGCCGCCACTGCTGTCATCGCAAGCCATCTTTTAGTTGTGTGTTTTGCTTTGTGCTGCCGTGGCTGGCATGGTGCACCACAGCGAGCGACATGACAGCTGTCTGAGAGAGAGGGTCATAAAGTAGTGTTGAGCGGTTCCCATTTTTGTCTTTTTTACATTCCTTTGTCCACAGGGTTGTTTGGATTTTGTGACAGTGTAACTCTGTACTTGTGAGTGGCTCTGCGACAAACCTCTTTCTTCTATCTTAATATAATAAATATACATTGTAATAATTCAGTGTTTCCGGGTGTTTCAGCATTTCAATGCTTTAAAGGCATTTTTAAGTCTCCTCCAGGATTATGCTATCATCAAAGAAGGTGTGAATGTTGACGAGAAAGGAGGACGAGTGTGTCAAAAAAGTGGAGCCAGGGGGGCCATCAAAAGAAAATTATTAAAGTTTTGTGATGTAATTTATTGTAGGTATAAAAGGCACTGCTGCATCCAAGCATACAAAATGTAATAATAGAAGAGAATCCTTGAACAACTTCATTGCTCCTCATTCTACCTACTCAAAGATTACCACACCATCAAACTCTGGCTCGCCCGGATTCCTCAACCAATGCA
>CAJXLR010000150.1 GCA_913056425.1 uncultured Bacteroidota bacterium | reverse complement strand
CAGTAAAGCTCAACATGGTGGTGATGAAGCATGTGAATGAGGAAGACATCATCCCAATGGCAGAACTCGCCCGACACAGTAAAGTATCCGTTAGATTTTTAGAAGAAATGCCGTTTGATGGCAAAGACGAGGTGAAACCGAGTTTTTTTACACATCATGACATTCTGGACAAATTAAAAAAGGGTATTGGTCCACTCACACAGTTGCCTTACAAATCTGGTGAGACGAGTACGAACTATGTTGCAGAAGGCTGGAAAGGTGAACTTGGCATAATTGCATCGTATTCAAGAACATTTTGTGGCACATGTAATCGATTACGGATTACACCAACAGGTAAACTAAAAACGTGTTTGTACAGTAAAAATGATTTGGACTTGAGGCAGTTACTGCGCGATGGTAGTTCAGACGCTGAAATCGCTGTAGCTATTCAGAATGCGGTGTCCCGTAAACACATAGATGGCGTGGAGGCAGAACGCGATCGCGATCAGCACATCAACGAAAGCATGGCAAGTATTGGTGGATGATTTCAGTTGAAGAAGCCATATCGATTGTACTCAGAAATGCTCAAGTTTTTGGAGTTGAGTCGGTGCCGCTCCAAGAAAGTGCTGGTCGGTTCTTGGCCGAAGATATTCATGCAGATCGAAACTTTCCCCCGTTTCACCGTGTAGCCATGGACGGAATCGCACTTCGCAAAAGTGATTTCGACGCTGGTCAGCGTATTTTTACTATTCATGGTATTCAAGGAGCCGGCGAACCTGCAACGGTTTGTCCCAAGGGTAAGGCGATAGAGATAATGACCGGTGCGGTATTGCCAGAAGGCGCCGATTGTGTAATTCGTTACGAAGACACAGAAGTTGATGGGAATAGTCGGAAGGTAAATGTTGGGTCCGTTTCTATGCATCAAAACGTGCATCAAGAAGGTTCGGACAAGCGAGCGGGTGAGATTTTAATCGAGCAAAACACAAAAATTGGCTCAGGAGAAATTGGAATTTTAGCCACAGTTGGGAAGCACAGCGTTCCGGTAAAGAAAATGCCGAGTGTAGCGATCATCAGCACAGGGAATGAACTGGTTGAAGTACATCAAACTCCTCTACCACACCAAATTCGCCGGAGTAATGTTCACACCCTACTTGCCTTGCTTAGTGCGTATAACCTAACGGGGAATGAATACCACCTAATTGATGATCGACACATGATTCGAGAAAAGCTACAAGACATTCTAAACAGGTATGATGTTGTGATGTTAAGTGGTGCAGTGAGTAAAGGGAAATACGACTTCTTACCAGATGTTTTGGAAGAACTTGGAGTGGTTCAACACTTTCATCGAGTAGCGCAACGACCGGGCAAACCCTTTTGGTTTGGGTCGAACCAAAACACGATGGTCTTTGCATTCCCTGGAAACCCGGTATCAACGCTGGCATGCGCCGTACGATATTTCACGCCGTGGCTGTTCACATCGCTTGATTTAGCATTCAAACCTACTAAGGCCACGCTCAAGATTGATGTGTCATTCAAGCCCAACCTCACCTATTTCATTCCGGTAAAATTAGAAAACCATGATGGTGAGATTTATGGTATTCCTCAGCCCGGAAACGGTTCAGGGGATCTAGCCAATCTAACTTTGGCTGACGGATTCATGGAATTACCTCAAGGAGCCGATACGTACCCGGCCGGTAAGGTGTTTGATGTTTATGGATATTGATAGGTATAAAGTTTAACCATTGACGCTAACCGTTTACCTGTTCTCGGTTAGATGTTAAAAATATTGTTTCGATTACTGTGAAAAGTCTCCATTTTCTTGGGCCAATTCAAAAATCTAGTCCGTTCCTAATCTACAACTCACCGTTCCTCAAAAGACGTTAGCTCCTAGACACGTTTCAGTTGCATCTTAGCGTAGAGGTTAAAAGCAAAACGTTATGACTGCAACATTCAACAAACACCGTCTCCGTAATTTTTTCATTGGCGTATCTGTGGCTTGCTCCCTTACGCTGTATGCTTTCAATTACAAGGTTGAAGTGAATCCGGACCACATAAATGGATCACTTATTTATGATGGCATGAATGAAGGAGTGATTGCCGTGAGTCATACCGAACCACCTCCACCAAAACCGGAGAAAAAGAAAGTAATCAAACGGCAGTTGCTACAGTTCGACTTTGGTGAAGTGAAAACCGTGAGCGATGACGTAAAAATCAAACCGCTGGTGAAAGAAATACGGAAACCAAGTCCAATTACCATGACTATGGTTCCTCCAACACCAAGTCAGCCCAGTGGGCCTTTCGGTATTGAAGGTGTTGTGACCGGTGTTGACGAGCGGCCGGAATTCCCAGGAGGACCGGACGCATTGCGAAAATACTTGCGTAATAACATCAGCTATCCATCAGAACTAATAGAAAATGAAGGTGGTAGAATCCGAGTATTCTTCGTTGTTGACGAAGAAGGGAATATCACCGATATCAGAATACTACGAAATGAACTACCCAAAAGTGCCGGAGATGAGGCCAAACGGGTAATTGCAAATATGCCACGCTGGAAACCCGCCGTAAAGAATGGAAAGAATGTGAAAACATATTTCATCCAACCCCTGATATTCCGCGTGTTCTAAGACCTTAATGTTTTACTTGTTGATATAGACTCAATGGGCTCCGGAATAGGCCGGAGCCGTTTGTCAACAGAAACCCGCCACTGGTAAACCGCACACAATGAACCCGAAAACTTGAAGTTATATTAGTACTTGAATACATGTTAAAGACCGTATCGACATATTTAATCACCGTTCTTGTTTTAATAACAGGCTTTCAGACTCTGGCATTTGCTAAAGAGAAGGACAAGGAGGGTGACAAAAAGGAAAACACCACCGTTAAGGTGGAAAAAGACACCGTAATTACCGTAAAGAAAGATATCTCGGTTGAAGACACTCTAGTTTTTGACGATCTGGATGAAGATAAGGCTAACGACAAATCGGGTAGTCAAAACATCATCGTAATTGCAGGAACAAAAGACATCAATCGCAACGATGAGCAGGCAAATCATTTCTTCAATGGGGCGCATGAAATTCAATCAAATTCTGATCAATCGGAGTCGGATTTTAACGACCAGGAACCCGGCAGCATCACAGAAATTCACCCGGCACAAATAAATACCTCTGTATTCCCTAATCCCTCAACATCCGGGGACCAGGTGAGAATACAACACGGTTTAGACAACGAAGCAACTGTTTTGGTATACAGACTAGACGGCTCCGTTGTATTCAATCAAAAGACCTTACAAAAGACCGTTGCCTTACCATTCATGCAACCAGGCATGTATATAGTACAAGTTTCATCACTCGACCAAAGGGAAGTGAAGAAACTAATTGTACAATAACCAAACTCTTCAGACCCAACTAACCATGAATTTGGTTTGCATATTGGATGGCGACCGTAGATTGCAGAAATTGCGCAAATGAATGAAAGTGACCCGCACATAGAAAACAACCTCCTCAATTCCTTGAAGGCATTTCTAGGTTCACACTTTTTGCTCAATGTTATAAACTCAATCCAATCAGACATCATTATCAAAGACCACAAAAGCGGCTTTGACGCGATTCAACTGTTTAACCGAGTCTATAAACTTGCGATTCGAAGCAGTAATCAGCAATATACCGACCTGAATACAGAACTGGAGTTTCTGGAGTCCTATGCTGCACTGGAGCATATGCGATTCCCGAAACATCGGATTAAAATTCATACAGACTCTAGCTTAGACCCAAACATTGAGATTCCCTCTTTCGTAGTGCAATCCCTTTTGGAGAGCGTATGGTTATCCGGGTTAGAACGCGACAAAAACACCGATTTGTCCATTACGGTTCAGGATAATAAAATTCTATTCTCCTTCTCGGGTCCCACAGGAACATTTAAAATTCATCCCAAAGTGGAGGCAAAAACGAGACTTGCACTAGATCGGTTGGCGATGATGAATGAAGACACAGAACTAGACAATTCAATTATACAGGGAGATGATACGTACTTGAAGGTACTCTTAAAACCTTGCTCATAATTATAGTTCCAACACTTAAAACCCTATGCCTATGTTAACTGCAATTATCATCGACGACGAACTAAAGAGCCGCCAAGGCTTAGAAACTATGCTACATAGCATGATCGAAAATGTATCTGTTGTGGCATCTGTAGATTCAGTAAACAATGGCATTAAGGCTATTCAAAAGAACAAGCCTGACTTGGTATTCCTAGATATTGAAATGCCAAAGCGTGACGGTTTTGAATTATTTGATGCGTTTGATGTAATTGATTTTGAAGTGGTTTTCACAACCGCTCATGAGCAATATGCAACCAAAGCCTTCCGTACCACGGCGATTGACTACTTACTCAAGCCAATTGATATAAATCTCTTGAAAGAGGCGGTAGAGCGTGCACGCGAGAAGCGTGAAAAAGACAAAGTGAATAAGAACTTTGAAGTATTCGTAAGCAACCTCAAAAAAGACAAGAGCAATCAGCAAATTGCCATTTCAAGTTCAGACGGCCTTTTATTCATTAAAATCGACAACATCATATACCTGCGTGGTGATGGAGCCTACACTTATTTCTTCCTGAAATCGGGCGAACGTATAACTACATCAAAGAACTTGAAGGAATACGAAGATTTATTGTCGGATTACGACTTTTTCCGCGTTCACAAATCATCGCTCATTCATTTGCACGAAATGAAAAAATATGTCCGTGGTGAAGGTGGTTATGTTGTGATGTCAAACGGAGATTCAGTAGATGTTTCTAAGCGTCGGAAAGAGAACTTTCTGAATGCATTGAGTAAATTGTAGCCATGCGTAACGCCGTTCTCGGTTTTCTTCTATTATTGCTACACTCTCGGAAATGTTTCTGATCGAAAATAGGCGACAATTTTCAGTATTATGAGCAGTACTATGAAGAAGACATTTGGAACCCATTGTTCAGGCTCCCTTCCGCGGGAAAGAGACATGTTTTAAGCTACCTCTGCAAAATTTCTTATTAGAGATGAGCTCGTGTTTGATGACCAGTTTTCGTTCTAGGGGAAACTTAAGGACTCCCGGAAACTCATTGGACTTATTCATTGTAGTACTTTTTTTGTCATAAACTCTCTCGATCCATTTTCTCCGCGTATCATCCAGATGTTTCTGTTCAAGGATCAAAATTAAAGAATTGTGTTTGATTTGGTGTGTCTCCCTAGGTATTTCAACTCCACCTGTATGAATCGCGTTGCTTTCTTCAGCTTC
>CAJXLR010000149.1 GCA_913056425.1 uncultured Bacteroidota bacterium | reverse complement strand
AGATGACGAGCGAATTTTTAATCATGTCTTGTCCTTCGACGGAAATGTGACTATGACAAGTAGTAGCCATCGGAATGGAACCGAGCGGATAATTGAAGCGGTGGAACGTCTGTTGGATCAAGGTGAGGAATACGAATGTGTAGTGAACGTTCAGGGTGATGAACCGCTAATTGATCCGGATGATATTAACCGATTGATCGATCTTTTTGAGGACGATGAAAATGATATCGCAACCTTAGTGAAACAAACCGATTCAGAGGAAGAGGTTAATAATCCTAATGTTGTTAAAGTAGTGCTTACTAGTTTTGAAGACGGAGTAGCGGATGCCTTGTATTTTAGTAGAGCTCCGATTCCATATTACCGAAACGACGGAGAGAAGGCCATGTACTACAAACATGTGGGTACGTATGCATTTTCTGTAGATGTGTTGTTATCACTCTCAACCGTACCTCCATCAGAGTTGGAAAAAGCCGAACAATTGGAACAACTTCGTTGGTTGCAAAATCACTATGTGGTTGCTGCAATTACAACAGAAAACGACTCCATAGGTGTTGATATTCCTGAGGATGTCGCCACTGTTGAAAAACTCTTGAAAAGCAAGTCATAGTTCTGTAAGTATCACCACATTCTGGCACTACCTTTGAATCCCGTACAAACGTGGGTCTATGAGTAAAACTAAATACGTTTTTGTTACGGGGGGAGTAACTTCTTCGCTGGGCAAAGGAATCATCGCAGCTTCACTCGCTAAGCTGCTTCAAACCCGCGGGTATAAAACAACTATTCAGAAATTTGACCCCTACATCAACGTAGATCCGGGGACGATGAATCCTTACGAACACGGTGAGTGTTATGTGACAAACGACGGAGCAGAAACCGATCTAGACCTTGGTCATTACGAGCGATTCCTAAACATTCCTACATCTCAAGCAAATAACGTTACCACAGGTAGAATCTACCAAACCGTAATTAATAACGAACGCGAGGGTAAATACCTGGGAAAAACAGTTCAGGTTATTCCACATATTACCGATGAGATTAAGCGTCGTATGCTTTTGTTGGGTGAATCCGGCGAATACGATGTAGTAATCACTGAGCTTGGCGGTACTGTAGGTGATATTGAGTCCTTACCGTACGTCGAAGCTGTTCGTCAGCTCCGATGGGAACTTGGCATTGACGATACATGTGTTATCCATCTTACGCTTGTTCCATATCTCAAAGCTGCGGGAGAATTAAAAACTAAGCCCACACAACACAGTGTGAAAGGCTTGCAAGAGCTTGGAGTGCAGCCGGATATTTTGGTTTGTAGAACCGAACATAAACTCACTCCGGAAATCCGTAAAAAGGTTGCCCTGTTCTGTAATGTAAATCAGAATGCGGTAATTGAGTCTATAGATGTAAGTTCTATTTACGAAGTGCCGCTTGTAATGCTTAAAGAGAAGCTGGATAAGGTTACACTTTCGAAGTTGCGCTTGAGCACCAAAACAGAGCCAGATTTAGATAAGTGGAAGGATTTCTTATTCAAACTCCGTCATCCTAAATGGGAGGTAAACATCGGATTGGTGGGCAAGTATGTTGAATTGCAAGATGCTTACAAATCAATCAGTGAGGCGTTCAACCATGCCGGAGCTATGAATGAGTGCGTTGTGAATGTACACAGCATTCATTCGGAGTCGATAACCAAAGACAATGTTGCAGATAAGATCAAAGACCTGGATGGAGTACTAGTTGCTCCAGGATTTGGTGACCGAGGCATCGAAGGGAAAATCGCAACCATTCAATACCTGAGAGAAAACAACATCCCATTTTTCGGGATTTGTTTGGGAATGCAATGTGCCGTCATCGAATATGGTATCAATGTTCTAGGTCTGAAAGGTGCGCACAGTATCGAAATGTCTCCTCGTACTAAACATCCGGTTATTGCTCTGATGGAAAGTCAGAAGAAAGTGAAAAACAAAGGTGGAACAATGCGTCTGGGAGCATATGATTGCGACATTACAAAAGGTACGTTGGCCCATAAGGTTTACGGAAAGGTGAACATCAAAGAGCGGCATAGACATCGCTATGAGTTCAACAATAAATACAAGAAACAATACGAAGAAAAAGGCATGGTTATGTCGGGAATAAATCCAACGAACGATTTGGTTGAAATTGTTGAATTACCAGACCATCCTTTCTTCATTGGTGTTCAATTCCACCCTGAGTTAAAATCAACTGTCGATAATCCACATCCGTTGTTCGTCAAGTTTGTGAAAGCGTCGCTTGAGAATACCAAATAGGTATAACTTTGCGGTGATTTGAGGAAGTCCTCGGTACATATCGCACGTGTTTTATTTGTCTTTTGGGCCATTGCTCAACTTGCATTCCTTACACACCACCATGAGGTTGAGGAAGAACATTGTGAGCACAATTCCGCACATTATTGTGAGACTCATGTTGTAGCACATGATTGCGATTGGTGTCATGTAATCACACAGGTATATGAAGCTCCATCTACTCATGGGGTTTCAGACGTACTCGAAGTCAGAGAAGTAATCTCGGTTTATTACAGAACCGATTATTGCAATTCCATTATTCGTTTTGAAAGCCGTGGACCACCGGCATTGGGTTAAATACAACAACCAAACGACCTACTTTTTTTAACCCATTAATTCACAGAAATGAAAAACCTATTTTTTTTCAGTGCGCTAGCATTGATGTTAACTTTTAGTGCGTGTAACGATGATGACGGCGTTGACGCAGATAAACCAAGAATAACCAGTGTCAATTTTGTTACCGGTGTAGACGCCAAAGCTGGAGAGGTAATGGAGGTGAGAGCTTCATTTACAGACGACGAAAATCTTTCTGAGGCACACTTCGAAATTCATGAAAACTTCGATGGACACAAGCACGGCAAAGCCAATACAAAGTTTGAAGCCTCGGAAATAATTTCACTCGACGGAACACAGGATGAAAAAACGATTGAGTTCTCTGTTCCTACCACAGCAGCAGCCGGCCCATATCATTTGGAAATTAGTGTTCTAGACAAAGCCGGAAATCGTTCGGATGTAAAAGTATTACCGTTCAACATAACACAAGACGGGCAGCCGGTATTCGTGAACCTCAATGAAACAATGAATATCAGTTCTAAGGACTTCACCATTGAGTTTACGGTAACCGACGATGTTGACATCGCTGAGATCATTTATGAGTTGTATGAACATACCTCAAATGGTGAGATTGAGATAACAGGTGGAGATATTGATTTGGACGGATCCGATGATACATCGTTCAAATTCAACCAAAACTTCTCAGCACCAGAAGGCGCTGATGAACTTGAATTCATTGTTCGAGTAACGGACAGCGACGGAAACTTGACGGTTGGCGAAGTTGAAATCGAAGTTCAGCCATAAAGTACTTTTAGTTTTATTACTGATGCCGATACAACACGTATCGGCTCAGTTTTTTATTTCCGGCAGTGTTTCAAGCGAAAGCGGTGAACCACTGGAAGGGGTAGACGTGTATCTGCACGAGACCCATCAAGGAACAGCGACGGACGAAAGTGGTTTTTTTAAGCTAACCGATGTCCGCAAAGGTCACTATCATTTACATGTGACTTTTGCAGGTTACCATTCTGTTTCTCAAGATATTATCCTTAATCAAAACTTAGAAGGCCTGAATTTTCAACTCGAAGTTTCTGTAAATGAGTTGCATCAGGTTATCATCGAAAACTCACTCGAGAAAACCGATATCCGAACTAATCCTAAGTCTATCGTACACGTGGATCAACACTACCTTGAAATGCAAGGTGGAAGTAGCTTCATGAAGAATCTAGAAGTGATTCCGGGAGTTGCATCAATAAACAATGGTGTGGGTGTTTCTAAACCAGTTATTCGCGGCTTGCACGGTAATCGGGTTGTCATGACGATTAATGGCATAAAGCAGGAAGGTCAGCAATGGGGTGAAGAACACGGTTTGGAAATAGATCCCAATAATGCAGAGCAGGTTGAGATAATCAAAGGACCATCAACATTGATGTACGGGTCTGATGCTGTAGCCGGAGTAATTAACGTGCGTCCAACACTACCAAAACGTAAAGATGAAGTGTCTTTAAGTCAACGTGTAGAGTATCAATCCATCAACCATGCGCTTCGGTCAGGCACTCATGTTGCGCTCAATCGTGGAGGGAATTGGTTTAAGTTGCGATACGGGCATTTATCCGGAGCCGATTACAGCGTGCCGGTTAGCCAATTTGTGTACCAGTCCAGAATTCTTCCAATGCCAAGGCAGCGATTGAAAAATACCGCCCTGAATGAAGATGCGGTAAACGTATATGCCGGTATCTCAAGAAAATGGGGGTATGCCTATTTACACGGGAGTTTGTTTGATCAAACATCAGGCTTCTTTACCGGGGCTTTCGGAATTCCAACGTCTTATGATTTGCGGGACGATGGAAACATTTGGAACATCGATCTCCCATATCAGCGAGTTCGTCACACGCGATTAGCTGCTCATGGTAACTTCTTGCTCGGTAAGAATTGGTTGGAAGTAGATGCTGGTTACCAAAACAACCACCGGATGGAGGTGGCCAAACCACACTCAGCTGCGTTCTCAGAAAGTCAGGACGTATCGAATGAGGCTTTGTTACTCTCGCTCGGGACATACTCCGTTAACGCCCGATATTTTGACTACGACAGTTCAAAGCGAACCATTGTTGGTATGTCATTACAGCACAAAAGCAATGGAATAGATGGATATGAGTTTATCATTCCGGCGTATACGAATCAACTCGCGGCTATTTATGCACTTTTTCGTAGGGATTTCAAAAAAGGCGGCGTATTGAATTATGGAGCGCGACTGGAGTACAATGATTTAGATATCCAATCTAGCACTACAGATTTTTACCGCAACGGTATTCGAATTGGTGAAGTTATTCGAAGCGAGGATTGGCACAAACAATTTCTACAATGGAGTGCATCTATTGGATACAACAGAACGATATCAGATAACCTCCAGTTAAAAAGCCATGTTGCTCGCACTAGTAGAGTGGTACAAGCCAATGAAATCGGTGCAAACGGACTCCATCATGGAGCTTTTAGATTTGAACGAGGAAGTAGTAAACTAGATCCGGAAACGGCTGTTCAGTCCGACATTTCCCTTCACTTCGAACATAAAAGGCTACTGTGGTCTATTTCTGGTTATTACAACTACTTTCAGAACTTCATTTACTTAAATCCCTCAGCCACATTTGCGAGATTAGAAGTGGAGGGTCAGACATTTCCATACCCGGAAGCCGGT
>CAJXLR010000148.1 GCA_913056425.1 uncultured Bacteroidota bacterium | reverse complement strand
GATCCTAAGATAATCACAGCATTGCGCATCCCTCCGAAATTCCCTGTCACATACCCATAGAGAAATGGACCAATTATTAGTCCTACTTTCTCAAGCACGTCATAGAAACTAAAGTATGAAGCATGGTCAGTAGTATCCGGTAACATCTTCGAATATGTAGATCTACTCATGGATTGTATACCTCCCATTACAAATCCAACCATTGCGGCTAAGGTGTAAAACTGACTCGGTTCGGTAATGTAATAGGCTATCAAGCAGATCACCATCCAGATAACTACTGATATTCGAATCACATTGAGGTTACCTAACTTCCGTGACAGTCGAGACATTACGAAAGCTCCAATCACAGCAACGAGTTGAATCAAAACGATTGAAACTATCAAGCCTGTGGTATCCGGTTTGCCATCAACAATAGGCCAATTGATTTCCCGCTCCGCAAAAACCACTGCCAACAACATAATGGTCTGTACACCCATGTTGTATGTAAAGTATGCAGCCAAAAATCGCTTAAGACGTTTCTGGTCTTGAAGCTCTCCCCAGACTTTCCTGAGCTCTCTGAAACCTTTGTAAATATACCCGGCTTCTTTATCCGGCTTTTTATCGTAAACGTTATTCGGCAGCCTAACATAGGTAATCTGGGCAAACCCGGCCCACCACAAACCAACAGCCACGAAGCCTAAACGCGTAATCAATTCACTTTCAATTGACGTGATGGTCTTAAGCGCAATGATGATTGAAATGAGCAATAGAATACTTCCGATGTAACCGAGTGAAAAACCCCGAGCGCTTATCTTATCGTGGCGGTCGGGCGTTGCAATTTCTGGCAGGTATGAATTATAGAAAACCAAACTTCCCCAAAACCCAATACTCGCAAAGAAGGTCGATAACAAACTGACTTCCAGACGATTGGCATCAAACCAAAATAAAGAGATACACGCAGCCGCACCCATATAGCAGAAAAACTGCATGAAACGCTTTTTATTCCCTAGGTAATCCGCGATACCACTGAGCAAGGGAACCAGAAGAGATACAATTACAAAGGACGCTGAGAACACGTAGGAGTATAGCTCCATATTGTTGAAGTCCCGTCCAAAAAACAGCACCCGATCTGTAGTCTGTGCCGCGTAGAACATTGGAAAGACTACGGATGTAATTACCAAGCTATAAACGGAATTGGCCCAATCATAGAAAGCCCAGCCATTTATAACCTTAGGGTCGTTTTTTACAAGCATGGTTCTCCAAAAGAAACCTACTCACCTGAGATTCGCAAATTAATTATGCGGCTTGCATCTGAAACTTATTCAGCTTAATACGAGCTGTGTCAAGCGTAATCTTAACCTCGTCACCGTCTCGCGAGGGACTCTCAAACATTTCGTCCATTAACAGTGCTTCACACATACTGCGCAAACCTCGAGCACCTAATTTGTATTTCAACGCGGTGTCAACGATATACTCAACTACATCGTCACTTATTACCAGGCGTTTCCCTTCAAGCGCAAACAACTTTGTGTACTGTTTGATAAGGGCATTCTTAGGTTGGGTAAGTATCTGGCGCAATGCATCTTTATCCAGAGCTTCCAAGTTGGTTAATACCGGTAATCGTCCAATTATTTCGGGGATTAGGCCATAGCTTCTTAAGTCGAAAGGCGACACAAATCGCATAACTTGATCTCGGTCTTTCACCATGTCTTGTTGCGACCTACTCTTGAAACCTAGCTTTGTGGTTGCAACTCGTCGTTCAATAATTGACTCGATTCCCTCGAAGGCTCCGCCACATATGAACAGTATATTTCTGGTATCTACTGCGATGTACTTTTGATCCGGGTGCTTACGGCCACCTTGAGGAGGAACATTGGTTACTGTTCCTTCCAATAACTTGAGTAGCCCTTGTTGGACGCCTTCTCCACTAACATCTCTAGTAATACTCGGATTGTCGCTTTTCCGCGTAATCTTGTCAATTTCATCGATGTAAACGATACCGCGCTCTGCAGCCTCCACATTATAATCGCTTGCTTGCAGCAACCGAGTTATCACGCTTTCTACATCCTCACCAACATACCCAGCCTCGGTGAGCACCGTAGCATCGGCGATACAAAAGGGAACTTTGAGAATGCGAGCGAGCGTTTTGGCCATCAATGTTTTGCCCGTTCCGGTTTGACCAATCATGAGAATATTTGATTTCTCAATCTCAACAGCATCATCTTCCACCGTTTGCATCAAGCGCTTATAGTGGTTATAAACAGCAACGGAAAGGACCTTTTTAGCTTCATCTTGGCCAATAACATATTCGTCGAGATGTTCTTTAATTTCCTTCGGTTTGAGTAAATCAACCTCAAAATCTTTTGCGCGCTTACGCGACTTACGTTGATCTTCCTGATTCAGAATTAGGAGTCCTTGTTCGATACACTCATTGCTAATATGAGCGTCAACACCAGACACCAAAAGGTCTACCTCGCCGCTTTTACGGCCACAAAATGAACACTTTACGCCTTCTTCGCTCACTACTTAGCAGTTGGTTTAGCTTTCTGAAGAATGTCATCTACCATGCCGTAAGCCTTCGCTTCTTCCGACGTCATCCAGTAATCCCTATCCGAATCCTTTTCTACTTTCTTAAAGGTTTGACCACTGTGTGTAGCGATGATATCATAAAGCTCCTTTTTAAGCTTTTTGATTTCATTCACCGTAATCTCCATATCAGAAGCTTGCCCTTGTGCGCCACCAAGTGGTTGGTGAATCATAGTACGCGAATGCTTCAAAGCAGCTCTCTTACCTGTTGTACCCGCACATAGAAGCACCGCTGCCATAGATGCAGCAATTCCGGTACATATGGTTGCAACATCCGAACTTACGATTTGCATGGTATCGTAAATACCAAGTCCTGCGTACACAGAACCTCCCGGACTGTTGATGTAAATCTGAATGTCTCTGTTTGGATCAGTTGAGTCAAGGAACAATAACTGCCCCATAACAATATTGGCAACTTGATCATTGATTGGAACTCCCAAGAATATGATTCTATCCATCATCAAACGTGAGAAGATGTCCATTGAAGCAATGTTTAACTGACGTTCTTCTATAATGTTTGGGGTGAGTCCCATAGGCTGCAAACTGCTCTCGATGTAGTGATCTACATGCATGCTGTTGAGGCCCATATGTTTCGTTGCGTATTTTCTAAATTCTTTTCCGAAATCCATTTGTATCTATTTTACACCAAAACAACAGATTTTTTTTCACTTCTGTTCAGGGCGTACAACGAAATAACGGATGATTTTATCCGCAGTGACCAAAAAGGTGTTCGTGTGAATTAGAGATTAGTGATTGTGCTCAGCGTTGTGCTTCTCAATCATCTTGTAGAAAGCCTCTACGTCGGTTTTCTTTTCTTTGATCGTAACCATCGATTTTACCTGATCTGTTACTTTACGATCGACTGCGATGTCACCAACTCTGCGTAAGTAGTTTGGATCTTCTTCGCGGTTCTTTTGCTCGAAGTAGCGAATAGTCTCCAAATCAGGATTGCCCATTCCATATTGACGCAGCATTTGTGCCGTATACCCAATAGATACATCGTTGATATCTTCTTGGGTAATCTCAAGTTTGAAATCGGCGACAACTTTTTCCATTATCAACTGACGACGAAGCGAATCTGACTCGCGTCCGTAAAGCTCATCGATGTTTTCTTCGTTGTAATTGTCTGGATATGATTGAATCAACCAACGCTTCAAGAATTCGTCTGGAAGCTCCATTTTATGATTATCCATAATCAAATGGCTGATTGAGTGATCCAATTGGTGCTCAGCCTCTGAGCCGTAGTATTGCTCTAGGTTTTCACGAAGCTTGGTGCGGAATTCCTCCTCCGTCTTCACTACATCTTTACCAAATACTTGGTCATATAGTTCCTGATTTAACTCAGCCTTCTGGAATCGCTTAATCTCGGTGATATCCAACTCAAATGTTTTATTCAAGTCTTTGATTCCTTCTGCAGGAAGCCCCACAGTTGAAGCCATTACTTTCTCGTTGTCATTAAAGAACTTGAAGATATCTACTTGAACTTTATCCCCTACTTTCTTTCCTAGGAGTGACTTTTGTGTTTTTTTATCTTTCACCATCTCGAGAAGTACGGTAGTTTCCTTGTCGGAAACGCCGCCTCCCAATGGATTACCATCCTTATCCAGCTCTGTGAGCATTCCTTTAACGGTATCTTGGTCGTTCTCAGTTTCCTTGATTTCCAACATTGTTCCGAATCGGCGCAAGTTGTTGTCAACCTCCTTCTCTAACTCTTCATCGGATACTTCGATCTTATGTCGAGTGAGCTTATCTTTTGTAGAGATATTGAGGTCAAACTTAGGTGCAAGACCCAAATCAAACTTGAACGTAAAGTCTTTTGGCTCGTCGAAGTTCATCTCTCCGTCCTGCTCCTTTGAAGCAAGTGGCTGACCAAGGATATCGATTTTGTTATCCTCAAGATGCTTCATCAAGGTATTGCTTGCAAGCTTATTGATTTCATCCACCAACATGGCTTTTCCAACCATTTTTTTGATTACACCTAGCGGTGCTTTACCGGGACGGAAACCTGGAACATTCGCTTGGCTGCGGTACTTCTTTAGCTCGGCGTCTACCTTTGGCTGATAATCCTCTGGATTTAACTCGATTGTTAGTAATGCATTTAAAGCATCCTTTTCCTCAAATGTTACGTTCACGTATTCTGAAGTTTTTGTGTTGGTGGTGATAAGAAAAAAGTGCGGGTGAAAGGACTCGAACCTTCACGCGATTAAGCACTAGATCCTAAGTCTAGCGTGTCTACCAATTTCACCACACCCGCAGCTCTCAAATTGGGCTGCAAAAATAAGAGTTTGAATGTTTATTACACAACATTTTATTTCACTTTTCTTGATGTTTTCACTACGGCTCACTTTTACCGAAAATATCATGCGAAGAAAGTGGTGCAATTATCGACTGACTCTGTATCAACTTAGGTTATGATAATAAATTGTCAGGGCCGAAACCTCTCTTGCTCGCCATTTACTTTTTTCTTAGTCAAAAAGTAATCAACGGCAAATGTCCGTTGGACATTTGAGCGCGGCAGTGTGATGGCAGTCAGAAAGAAGCTGCCACCCTCTGTCCTGCGCCGCCCCCGCCTTTCTGACAGGCCTACCCTTTTGTGCTCATATTATTCAACCCTTAATCACAAGAACCCAAACTTGTCACCATAACAAAGCACCTCAAACTTTAATCACAGATCTTGAGCCATTTGGTTTCTCTCAGCTGACCTCAAAGAGCGCCTAATTAAACTCGAAGCTTTCAAGTCATGGCTC
>CAJXLR010000147.1 GCA_913056425.1 uncultured Bacteroidota bacterium | reverse complement strand
AAAACAGTGCTGGAGAAGACAGTGTTTTCTCTGATGGCAGTCGCCAAATCACTGGTTGGAATTCTTCGGATGATCCAACCCTTACCGGTATGTTCAAATCGTTTGGAGATGCGCCAGGGGGATTTAGAGAAGAGCTAAACGAGTTTATCGTGAACGTTGGAATGGAATACTGGTATGACGAGAGCTTTGCTATTCGTGCAGGATATTTCCATGAAGCAGAAACAAAAGGAGGTCGTAAATACATGACACTTGGAGCGGGTATCCACTACAACGTATTTGGACTTGACATTTCATACTTAATGCCATTCAAAACACAACACCCATTACAAAACACAGTACGATTCACATTACTGTTTGACATGGATGCATTTACAGGGCAAAACAATTCTGCACCGAGATAACGCAAAAGATATTAGCAAAAGAAAAGGGCAGTAGATGACTGCCCTTTTTTAATTTGATTGACTTATGTCTTATCCCTCTTGTTCCGATAGGTCTGTAGACCAATCTCGGGCGTCTTTCACTTTCTCCTCAAGAAGTGCTAAATCCAACACTTCAAGCATATTCTTCACAAAATGGAATTGAAGTCCTTCAAGATAGTGCTCAGGAATGTCTTTAATATCTTTCCTATTAACATCCGATAAGATTACTTCTTTTATACCAGCTCTTTTTGCGGCAAGGATTTTTTCTTTAATACCACCAACAGGAAGCACTTTTCCTCTTAAGGTTATCTCTCCTGTCATGGCAAGGTGAGATTTCACTTTGCGCTGAGTAAGTGTAGAAGCTAGCGACGTCAAAATCGTTATACCTGCACTCGGACCATCTTTAGGAACTGCGCCTGCAGGGAAGTGAATATGAAAATCATGGTTTTCAAACCACTTGTGGTTTATGTCCAAGTATTCATGATTCGACTTCAGGTAAGTAAGTGCCGTGATAGCCGATTCTTTCATGACATCACCCAGCTGACCCGTCAAGGTTAATTTGCCCTTACCCTTAGTCATGCTCGACTCAACAAAAAGAATTTCGCCTCCAACAGAAGTCCAAGCCAGACCAGTAACTACTCCGGCAATATCATTGTTCTGATAAACCTCTTTCTCTATGCGTTGATTCCCAAGAATCTCCTCAACGTCTTCCACAGAAACCTTCCCTCCTACTTCTTCGCCTAGGACAATTTGCTTCGCGCGGAAACGAGCCAACGATGCAATCTTCTTTTCTAAACCACGAACACCGGACTCACGAGTATATTCCTCGATTACCTTGCCAATAACGCGGTCAGGCATTTTGAACTGACTTGCCTTGATACCATGCTCCTTGCGTTGCTTTGGAATGAGGTACTTCTTGGCAATTTCTATCTTCTCTTCTTGCGTATATCCGTTTATCTCGATGATTTCCATACGATCTAGCAAGGCGGGTTGAATGGTATCCAAACGGTTTGCTGTTGCGATAAACATGATCTTTGACAAATCGTAATCCAAGTCCACATAGTTGTCGTGGAAAGCATTGTTTTGCTCTGGATCTAAGATTTCGAGCAATGCTGATGAAGGATCACCTCTAAAGTCGCTTCCTATCTTATCAATCTCGTCCAATACAAAAATTGGGTTGGATGTCTGAGCCTTTTTGAGCGACTGAATGATTCGTCCAGGCATTGCCCCGATGTACGTCTTCCGATGACCACGTAGTTCAGACTCATCGTGTAATCCCCCTAAAGACATACGAACATATTTTCTGCCAACAGCACTAGCAATAGACTTACCCAGCGATGTTTTACCAACGCCCGGAGGGCCATATAAGCAAAGAATTGGGCTCTTCATATCACCCTTCAGCTTGAGTACAGCCAAATATTCCAAGATTCTGTCTTTCACTTTTTCCAAACCAAAGTGATCTGAATCCAAGGTTTTCTTTGCACGCTTGAGGTTAAAATTGTCTTTGCTGTAAGTGTCCCATGGTAACTCCAGCAACAATTCTGCGTAGTTCAGGCTCACACTGTAATCCGGTGTAGCCGGGTTTGTACGTTGGAGTTTGTCTAACTCTTTGCTAAACGCTTTAGCGACAGCTTCAGGCCACTTCTTACTCATGCCCTTTGCACGAAGCTTCTCAATCTCTTGATCCGGCGATTCCTGGCCTAGCTCTTCTTGAATGGCTCTAATTTGCTGATGCAAGAAGTACTCGCGTTGTTGTTTGTCAAGATCCACCTTAACCTTCGACTGAATTTCGGTTTTCAACTGCAAGAGTTGAAGTTCTTTATTCAAGTGTTCAAGCACTTGTTCAGCCTTTGGTTTCAGCGAGTCCATCTCCAAGATTTCCTGCTTAGCATCAATATCAACGTTAAGATTTGATGCAATAAAATGAATCAAGAATCGTGGACTGTCGATGTTTTTTAAAGCAAAGTTGGCCTCCGTTGGGATGTTTGGCGACAACTCAACAATTTGAGTGGCCATCTCTTTTACTGTGCTTAGAAGAGCATTGAAGGTCTTACCCGTTTTCGGCTTCTTCTCTTCTGTCTGCTCAACACTTGCCTTAAGATACGGTTCCGATTGAGTTACCTCTTTTACTCGGAATCTTCTTTTGCCTTGAATGATAGCTGTTGTGTTACCATCCGGCATTCGTATCATCTTTACGATGTAGGCCACCGTACCGATTTGATACAAGTCTTCAATTCCAGGGTTTTCTACATCAGCAGCTTTCTGTGCTACAACGCCAATTGTCTTGTCGCTCTTGTAAGCATCTTTAATCAAACGGATGGAGGCATCTCGTCCAAGTGTAATTGGCACAACTACTCCCGGAAACAAAACGGTGTTTCTCAGTGGTAGGATGGGCAATTCAGTTGGGAATTCTTGCTTATTTATTTCATTCTCTTCGTCTTGAGTCATCAGGGTTACAAAACCCGGATTATCGATGTCGTCATCATTCTCAATTTGGAAGAAAGGGTTATTCTCGTCAAACATTGTCAAGTTGTCAGATTATTCATCACCTAATTCGTGTAGTGTAGTTGACAATCTCTGTGCCAACTAGCGAAAGAGTTCGCCCTTCCGAGCAGAGAACCTGAAAATGAAAAAGCTGAGGACACCTAAAAGCCCGAATAGCATAGATTCACGCCATTCCATGAAAATGATTTTTCCGGAAGTGAATAATGCACAGTAAATCATCACTACGGCAGACAACCACGCCATCCATAACCATTTCATGGCCGAATTGTCAGGCGTGCCAAATTTGCCCCAAATTCCTCGTGGCTTCACGCGATCGAAGAATTCCTGAAGTTTTGCCTCATCGGTTGGTTTTGTAAGCAGTGTAGTTACAATCCAAACAATCGTCGTTACACCAACTGATAGCAGTACTCCGTAAGCAAAATCGTTGTACCATGGCTCTATTAATGAACTTGGTGCCGCTGTGGTTCGCAAATAATAGATATATCCATAAACCAAAAACGGTGTTATCGTGGCGGTAATCTCACTCCACACATTTATTCGATGCCAGTACCAGCGTAGAATCAGAACTAAACCAAGACCACTGCCACATTGGAAAATAAACTCCCAAACTCCTGTGATTGTGGTTATTTGTGTTGTTACCATGAGTCCAACAAACATGATGGCAAATGTTGCAACTCTGCTCATGCGCGTAGTCTGTTGAGCTGATACCTCATCTTTCTGTTTTCTTAACGGTAGTAGGAAGTCGTTTACCAAGTAACTTGCTCCCCAGTTCAATTGCGTTGAGATGGTAGACATATATGCACCAAGGAAGGCGATTAATAACATGCCACGCAGTCCCATCGGCAAGAAGTCTTTCATGGCCATCACATAACCTAGCTTTTGATCAGCAGCAGGTAGGTCAGGATAAAGAACAAGGGCTGCAAGTGCAACTATAATCCAAGGCCAAGGCCTTACACAGTAATGTGCGATTTGAAAAAACAAGGTGGCAAAGACAGAATTCTTCTCATCTTTAGCAGCCATAATTCGTTGTGCGACATAGCCTCCACCCCCGGGCTCAGCCCCGGGATACCACGAACTCCACCACAACACCCCAACGTACGTGAGGAAGGTCACTAGCGTTAATCCGAATTGCTTCCCAATGTTTGAACCGGTAAGTGTGGGAAAGAACGAAAATGCCGACTCAGGTAATTGCGCTTTCAACCCGGTTATCCCACCTATTTGATCTGTATCAAGAACGAGTACAGCCAAGATGACACAACCCACTATGGCAATGATGAACTGAATTGCATCGGTCACAGCAATACCCTTTAATCCGGAAATTGAACTGTAGAAGAAAACAAAGACCATGGCAATGGCTGTTATGCCGATCAACCATGGACCGGTAACACCAAAAAATACTTCAACCAATGCCATAAACGCCTGATTAACCCATGCGATAATCATCACATTGATAAACAGCCCAAGATAAACGGATTTGAACAGTCGTAAAAAATGAGCGGCTCTCCCCGAATACCTGAGGTTTATGAATTCAACCTCCGTTAGTACTCCGGATCTACGCCAGAGACGCGTAAAGAATACCGTGGTAAGCACACCACCTGCCAGTGAGTTCCACCACAACCAGTTCTTCGATATTCCACCCTGAGCAACCAGTTCGGTTACGGCTAAAGGTGTATCTGCAGCAAACGTAGTTGCTACCATGCTCAAACCTGCGAGGTACCACGGCATGTTACGCCCGCCCAGAAAAAAACCGGATAGCCCGGATTCACCAAGTGATTTATACCTAAAACTAATGCCGAGTGACAGCGCGAAGAACGCTCCAAGCAAGACCCAATCTAACCACTCCAGTGCCATGTCAACTAGTAATAATTCGGTAAGTTTGAGCAATTACCTAAAAAAAAGTGTGGCGAACTTTATCTTTGCCCAAAACTTATAGACAATTAGTAATGAAAAACGCAAGATTCAAACTGTTTATCGGTCTAGTAGCGGCTACTGCATTGACTTTCAGTGCATGTACCGACGACACCGTTGAAACCTCTAAGCCAAAATTGAACTTCCTAGCAGGAGATGACTACGTATCAGCAGATGGCGACATCGTTGCAGGATCTGAGTTCACAGTTGGACTAAATGCAAGTCACGACAAGAAAATTGAAAAGCTTGAAGTTACCGTAAGTTACGATGGTAATCCGGCTACTGCTCCGTTGAATTGCACATTGTGTGATACTACAATCAACGAGACTTCTTTCACCATTGATTTCACCAACATGGTTTCTGATAAGCCAGGTACTGAAACTTGGAATTTCACTGTAATTGACGTGGACGGCAACTCTACAACCAAGTCAATCACGTTTAACCGTACGGCAGTTCCAAAGGCTGTGCGCACAATCAGCGTA
>CAJXLR010000146.1 GCA_913056425.1 uncultured Bacteroidota bacterium | reverse complement strand
TTGACGTTTTCTTCCAGAATTAATTTCACCAATAACGCTTTCAGCACCAAATGCGTATCTGGAGCGATCAGTCGATCGCCTTTTGATGGCATGGGTAAGGCTTCAAACCTGTCAATTTTGGATGCGATGGCTTCATTAATCGCGTTGGTGGCGTGATGCACGATGCCATCGTCACCGTCCTTGACTTCAGAAAATGTCACCACTTCTTGAAAATCCGGACAAGTGATCAGGTAACTGTCATTATCATCTAATTCAACATTGATGGCGTATTTGTACATAGCGTTGTTTCCCTGATTATTATTTCAAATCCAAATCTTTTAATATTTTATTGACTACCTTGTGCCTAATTCTTTGCGCGATCCATGCATGGGCAACTGCGTTTTTTTATTGTTTAACTCAAGCCGTTTGCTATTTGCCATTAGCGTTTAACAAACCAAGAACATTGGCCTGTCAGAAAGACGGTCTCGAGCTTCACGGGTTTCACTCATTGAACTAATATGTCTGTTGCGAAGCCCTTCTGCAATCGGTGTTCGATATTCGATATTCCAATCGTCATTCTGAGCCCTTTGACTAATTAAGCATTGAGTCGTACATATTAAAGGCGAAGAATCCTCCAACTACTGGCCTGAGCCGTTTGGAAGATTCTTCGACCTAGGAGCTAAACCTCCTATTACTGTTACAACTTAGAGCTTAGTCAACTAGCGCAGACTGCTGGCGTTTGATAAAGTCGCTAAGCGCTTTACCCTTCAATAGATTTTGTGCCAGTTTGGCCAAATCCAATGCATTCGCCATCAACGCTTTTTGATCGTCGTCTTTGCTATCCAATGCTTTTTTGGCAAGCGCGTGGTTGGTATTGATACTCACGGTGTACTTTTCCGGCATTTCTCCGAACATAGCCACTCCGCCCATGTTACCCATTTCACTCATTCTGCGTTCCCACTCAGAACGTGTTATGGTTAAGAAATCTTCATCGGGTGATAAACTGATGGTTTGGAAGTTGAACGTGTCATCAGCGATGTTGCTTTCAAATCCTTCTTTCAGTTTTGTTACCTCATCATCAGATAATACAGACTCAGCTTTCTCGTCTTTGTCAATCAACTTGTCGATGGTGTCTGCATCAACGCGCTTCAGCATAACTTTTTCAAGCTTCTGCTCGATGTTCGACACAAAGTGATTATCGATCAACTCGTCCATTAACAATACGTTGTATCTGCGATCTTGTGCTTTCTGAATGTAGGTATACTGTTCATCCGGATTGGATGCGTAAAGTGCAATGGTGTTTCCGTCTTTGTCGGTTTGGTTGGCTTTGATTTCTTCGATATAGTCGTCCAAAATCGTGTGTTTGCCATCCACATCTTTCATCAGACAGATTTTCTTCGTGCGGTCGTAGAATTTCTCGTCGCTAATCATTCCGTACTTTACAAATAGGTTGATGCTGCTCCATTTTGCTTCGAAGTCTTTCGCATCTTTCTTGTAAAGTTCGTTGAGCTTATCTGCAACTTTTTTGCTGATGTGACCTGTAATTTTCTTCACGTTGCCATCCGCCTGAAGCGCACTACGAGAAACGTTTAGTGGGATATCCGGACTGTCGATTACACCGTGTAACAACATCAAATATTCCGGTACAATATCTTCCACATTGTCGGTAACAAACACTTGGTTTGAGTACAACTGAATTTTGTTGCGGTTTGGGTCGATATCCTTTTTAATCTTAGGGAAGTACAAGACTCCCGTGAGATTAAATGGATAGTCCACGTTCAAGTGGATCCAGAACAACGGTTCTTCCGCGAACGGATATAATTCTTTGTAGAAAGCGATGTAGTCCTCATCCTTTAGGTCAGATGGGTTCTTTTTCCAAAGTGGATTCGTGTTGTTTACTACGTTGCCGTCGAATTCAATTTCGATGGGTAGGAACTTACAGTACTTTTTGAGCAGTTCGCTAACCTTAAACGTCTGGAGGAAGTCGGCATTTTCTTCGTTGATGTGAAGAACGATGTCAGTTCCGCGCTTTTTCCGTTTTCCTTTTTTGATTTTGAAGTCGGTCGTGCCCTCACATACCCAGTGTGCGGATTCGGTATCTTCCTTATAGCTTTTTGAAACAATTTCGACCTTGTCGGCTACCATGAACGACGAGTAGAAACCAAGTCCAAAGTGACCAATGATGTTCGCAGAGTCTTTGTCGTCCTTGAACTTCTCTACAAACTCTTCGGCTCCGGAGAAAGCAATCTGGTTGATATACTTGTCGATTTCTTCTGCCGTCATGCCAATTCCTTGGTCCGAAATGGTAAGCGTTTTCTTCTTCTCGTCCAGTTTAACCGTGATTTTCATATCCTCGGTCTGACCGGTTTTCTCACCTTTTGCGGCTAAAACACGCAGTTTGTTTGATGCGTCTACCGCATTGGAAATCAACTCCCTAAGAAATATTTCGTGATCGGTGTACAGAAACTTCTTAATAATGGGGAAGATGTTTTCCGTATTTACTGATACTTTTCCTTTTTGCATTGCAATCGTTTTTTGTGTCGATGTTCAAAATGCTTACCAATCGTGATTTGTGGGTATATATGGCTAAACAATGTCATTTCGTCAGTATAATTGTGACAGCATCCGCCAATGAAAAACATAATTAAGGATCAGGAATTTTGGATGATTTTGGTGTTTAACGTCGCCATAGTCGTCGGTTATTACATGGGGGAAACCTCTGCGTCTACCATCATCATATTATAATACTTAAATCTCTGGCAGATTTACTGACCCATATTGTGGTGAATCAGACGTGGAAAAGCGAGCGACCCAACGTTACAGAAGGTTGGATTTAATTACAGCCAATCCAACTCATTCTTTGTTAACTCTCCGGGATTGTCACCCGTATTCTCGGTAGAAGCGGGTTCAAAAAGTAAAATGGTTGCTTCTTCCTCAGCTACAGGTTTATGCTCAATACCTCGAGGCACCACAATCAACTGACCTTCTTCAACCGGTTCAATACGATCTCGATAGTGCATATCAAACCGACCTTTCAGTACGTAGAATAGCTCATCTTCGTTTTCATGCGCGTGCCACACAAACTCGCCGTGTATTTTAGCAAGCTTTACATGCTGACCATTGAGCTCAGCAATTATGCCCGGACTCCAGTGTTTATTAATTTTTCTGGCCTTTTCGTGTAAGTCGATTGATTTCATGTGTAACCAAATATACAATGCGCGAAAGATCACAAATCAAAAAACAAGTAACATTGTTGCTTATCTCATACGATGAGCGGTAAAAAGATAATAGTGGTTGGTGCGGGAGTCGCAGGTCTGAGTACAGCGGTGCGCTTGCGCATACAAGGACACGAGGTCTCCGTTTATGAGCGAAACAGTCACCCGGGAGGGAAACTGGCCGATCTTCAATTGGGACCGTATCGATTTGATTTGGGACCTTCTTTGTTTACTATGCCGCAGTATATTGATGACCTGGTTAAATCTGCCCGTAAAAACCCCAAGGATTACCTGACCTATCATCGAAAGAAAACAGTTTGCAACTATTTCTGGGAAGATGGAACTCGGTTTAGCGCTTCCGGAGATACAGACGAGTTTATCTCACAAGCTGCCCAAACTTTCGGGGAATCAGAAAGGTCACTTAATCGGTACATGAGCAACAGTAAGCTGAAGTTTGATGCGACGGCATCACTTTTTCTCGAAAAATCACTTCATCGGTTAAAGACCTACCTTTCGTTCGATACGGTTCGAGGTATCATCAGCATACCAAAACTCAATTTGTTTTCGAGTTTGCATCAAACCAATCAAACGTATTTCAAGAACGAAAAACTTGTTCAACTTTTCGACCGATATGCCACGTACAATGGCTCATCGCCATACAAGACTCCAGGTATCATGACCATGATTCCACACTTGGAGCAGTTCTTCGGAACGTATTATCCTGAAGGAGGAATGCACCAAATCGCCCAAGCATTGTACAAGTTAGCGGTAGATATAGGAGTTGAGGTGCATTTCGATACAGATGTCGAGCGCATTCGAATAGAGAACAAGAAAGTAAGAGGCATCGAGACATCAACAGAATCGATAGTTGCCGATGTTGTTGTAAGTAACATGGACGTAGTGCCTACGTATCGCTATTTACTAAAGGATCAGCCAGCACCCGAAAAGACATTAGCCCAGGAACGCTCCAGTTCTGCAATGATTTTTTACTGGGGAATCAACGGGTCATTTCCTGAGCTGGATTTGCATAACATCGTATTTTCCGACGATTACAAAGAAGAGTTCGATGCCATTTTCAACCGAAAAGAATTACAAGCCGATCCAACCATTTATATAAATATCACGTCGAAAGAAGACGCATCAGATGCGCCTGAAAACCATGAGAATTGGTTCGTGATGATTAATGTGCCGGGCAACACCGGCCAAGATTGGGATAGCATCATCACGAAATCAAAGGAGTTGATAATTCGAAAGCTGAGTCGGGTGTTAAAGCGCGACATTGAACCGTTGATACACGAGTCACATGTATTGGATCCACGTGGGATTGAAGCGAATACACGCTCGTTTCAGGGAAGCTTATACGGCGCGGCGAGTAACGATCGGAACGCGGCGTTCTTGAGACATCCCAATTTTTCAAAGGCAATCAAAGGACTTTATTTCTGCGGTGGAAGTGTGCATCCGGGAGGTGGCATACCTTTGTGTATGATGTCGGGTAAAATAACCAGTGAAATAATTGCAGATGACTATCGATAAGAAACGGCAAATGGCAGTCTTTCTAGTCTGGCTGTTCACGGTGAGTGGAATCATTGGAATAACCATAGGGTATTCTGATTTTTTTCTGCCGCTCACTCCGATCAACTTACTCGTTTCATTTGTATTACTTCTGTGGATGGTCGACTTTAATCCTAAAACGCTTTTAGCCTTACTGGTGCCATTCAGCTTTGGTATGATTACCGAGTATCTTGGAGTAAAATATGGATACATTTTTGGCTCGTATAGTTATGGTGCGAATCTCGGACCCAAAGTAGGAGGGGTGCCTTGGATGATTGGCATCAACTGGGCGTTATTAACGTTTATCACGGCATCGTTTGTACGTAAATCGAAATGGCATTTTTCGCTTAAAGCCGCGATAGCTGCCGGAATCATGGTATTATTTGATGTTCTTCTGGAACAGCTTGCGCCGGCTTTCGATTTCTGGGAATTCACTGGGGGTGAAGCGCCCCTGCAAAACTATGTGGGCTGGTTTGGTGTGGCGCTGGTTGTTCATTTGATCTATCAGAAATTGGATCACCGTGTCGATGTGATCGTGTCGAAAAACGTATTACGTGCGATGTCAGTTTTCT
>CAJXLR010000145.1 GCA_913056425.1 uncultured Bacteroidota bacterium | reverse complement strand
CTGGACTCTTCCAATATGGATAACCGGGTTGTCAATCGACTGCCTGCCGTCATAGTTAACAAGCACTTGGATATTTTTAGCAAATCGCTGTTCAATTTGCAGTTGCCATTTCACGTTTCGTCCGTTTCTGAGGCCGGCGAGCAGTTCGTACGCCACCGGTGAGTTGTCGTTCCCTTTGTAGTTTACATCAACCAAACCCGCATTTAATCTTATTGTCCCGCGATTTAGGATGTTCCATCTAAACTCTGCGGTAACATCACGGTTGAACGTTTTTTCGCCGCCAAACTCTGCCAGATTACGCGCCTCAAAGTAGTCGAAGTATACCTCAAATCTGTAACTGGATTTGTACTGGTAACCAAGTCGTGGCCTAATTGACTCAAAGGTGTAACTGTACGCTCGATCGGTGAGAAACTGAGACGTGTACTTCTTTCTTCCCGTTCTTCCTTCAAGTAAAATCTCGTAGTTGCGCTTTAGATTTATACGTACCCGAAGCTTGTCTTCACGATTGTTTCTCGAGTCAACACCATTAATCAATAACACTTTATTTTGATTGGTGGAAAATTGATAATCTAACCCGAACACCGGACTCGATTGGTTGAACGACAACACGGACCGCAACAAGCTATTTGTAGTGAGCAAGCTTGTATCTGCAACGTCTAGCACAAATGGGTTAACAAAATCTTCGCCTTGATTGGTAACTTTCTTTTGAACCTTAAACGTGCTCACATTACTGAACCTCCGTACAAACTTCCAATGAGCCTTTGTGCTTTTTGCCAACAGTGCCGCGGGTTGAACGCGTATACTTTGATTAAATTCACTGCTGTACGAGCGAATGAATCCCTGTACCGGTAGAAACTGCCGAACGAAATTAGCTCTACCCAAGTCGTAAGTTGAAGCGAGTTCAAATTCATTTAGACTCTGTATACCATTGCTATCGTAATCGTTCCAAATGTAGTTTCCGTTTCCGTCTCCAACCTCTAGGTAACTAAATTCACGTCGTTGTTCTTGACCTGTCCCGAGTTGATAATACGCCTGGGTGGTAATCATCCGCTTTAGGAAGTTCAATCGCGTTTCAAACCTACCTTGAAGCGTGTTTTCCAAATCGTCGGTTTGTAAGGATGTGTCTAGGAATATTAAACTTCTATACGTTGTAGTGAGTTTGAAATCCGCATTACGAGACTGACGCCACCCAAAGTTCACCGCCAAATCTCTACCATCTGTGGTAGGAGAGAAGCTTCCTTCTTTCCCTTGTTCATCTACTCTGCGGTTTAGTTCCAGTCCGTAAGTAAGATTAAGACTATCACCATTAGTGAACCTTACACTTGTACGTTCATATCCATAGCTGCCGGATGCTACGGAGTCCCCGGGTAAAAAGAATCCACTTTGTTCTCGCGTGTAAGACAATGTAGTGTTCACCCAGCTACTGTTCCAGAACGCGCTGCTGGTCAGATTGAAATATCGATTAGTAGTTGAGTCGCCCGTAATCGTGAGGTTTGATCGGACATCGTCGTAGCTCGTTCTGAATCCAAATCGTTTTCGTTGGAATTTTCCAAGGTATTGTTGTGACAAGCCACTTTGGTTTGGACCTCTACCATAAAAAGATTCTCGAGCGCGTAACAATAGGTTGTGGCCTTTGGACAGTTCAAAACCAAGTCCGGCAATTTGCTCGTCGAGATAGATTCGGTCGGCATCATTTTGATTATTCAGCGTCCTATTCCAGAGCCGGTCGAACTCTACATCACGGTAGCGCTCAACAAATCGAAAATCTCGTTGTACAAATTCGTAAGACAAGTCGCTTCGAAGTAACCATGGAGCTACGCTGTCTTGACTTAATTTCTTTTCGGTTGATGCACCAAACTTGAGTCCATATCCAACATCATTACTCTTATCTAGGTTACTTAGTGTATTGATATCGTTGTTGGTTCGAACAAATTCAATCGAGGCAGATGTTGCATCTGAGAATTTGTAGTCAAATCCAACGTTTAACATTTGCATTCTCTTTGGTGGGACCAATACTTCTACGGGTGCATATTCACCCAAACCAATACCCACAAACTCGAACACTTTACCGTTCGCGGTAGTAAGTTTTTGATTGTAGTCGCCATTCCCGGGACCAACATAATTGAAGCTTACTCGAAAACGCTCTGTTGTATCCTCCGGTGTGGCTTGTCGTAAGAAAGTATTCCCACCGCTGTCAATTTCAACGTAGCTTATTTGGTTGATGTCGTCCTCAGAAATTGGTGTCTTCCTAGGAGCGAATACGACATCCGCATCACCGGCATTTGCGATAAATTGTCTAGTCGATACATTTCCTACGGAGTCGTCCAGGTTCTGCTGGAAAGGCTGATTTTTGTTATCCTGTTCGTTGAAGTAGTTGGCTCTAACTCTCCATCTATCCTGACTGTATGCTGTTCCAAATCGGATGACCGAACGGGCATAATTTCGGTCGGAATACTGAAATTCAATGACAATCCTACTGTATTGTGTGATCAATCGTTTCGGCATAAAAACGACTTCACCTGAATTGTAGTTGATGGTATAGTCGTTCTGTTCGCCACGTGTTAATAATTCCCCATCGAGATATACTTTCTCTGTTCCACTGATAACGATGATAAAAGTCTCACCATTTGCTCCGGTTAATCGATAGGGTCCTTGATTCCCTTCAATCCCTGTAATGGTGTTCCTAGAAAAGCGACCACGAGAGACAGCGCCTTCTCCCGAGAAATCCCATTTACCTTTCTCGGTCTTAATCATGTGCTCAAGATGCAAACCGCGGGACTTCTTGTTGTACACCATAAAGTAAGAGCCATCCGGCGTAATCATGGGAAAGTCTCCGGCTAAGACACGAGTGGAGTCTTTTGAGAGTTGGATAAAAACTCGGTCAAAGTCTTGAATCTGCTGGGTGTTTCCTTCTGGTTGAATAGGGATATTTGCATCAGAGATAGCTGCATTAATTTTAATGCCATCTCCAATGTCTCCTTGTAGCTGCAAATTAAAAGTAGAATTAAGCACTAAGTTTTGGTTATTACCAATACCAATACTCCGGCTAAATACCCCACTACTCTGAAGGCCTCTACCATTGTTGAAGGGATCGAAGCTGCTTATCTCTGGTTCTATAGACTGGATTAATCTATAGGAATCTTCTAATATGGTAGTATCTAATAAGCTTTGAGGTTTTTCTAATCCAAGAGTATTTATACAATCGCAAGTCAAGTAAAAGGTTTGGCCTTTTTGCCAGCGGTCTTGAAGGAAGTGAATCTTATTTTCCTTGATTTCAAAATCAATTCCGGCTGTAAGTCTAGTACTATCCGAGTGGAAGATTTGAACAGAAGGAGGATAAATGATACAAGAATCAAGGGTTTGGGGACTTGAAGATCCAATAAGGACATAATCATATCCCTCATGGCTCTCGATTTGAGCATGAATAAATGTGAAACAGATTAATTGGATAATTAGTAGAATAACCCTTTTCATGACTCTACAACGTAATTAGTCACTAAACTATTAATGAACAAGACTTTAATTCAATATAAAAAGGCCTTGAGTATTAATTCGCTTATGAGTGAAGGTTTTAATTCCTATATTGTATTTCTTAACCATCAGAATCAATAATTTATTATTTGGACTGGTAAGTAAATATAATGATGACAAAATACCCTCACATTTTCAAACCCCTAGATTTAGGACATACGCAGTTGCGGAATCGCATCATTATGGGATCTATGCATACTGGCTTAGAAGAAGAAAAGGGTAGCTTGAAAAAATTAGCTGCTTTTTTTGAAGCAAGAGCAAAGGGTGGAGTAGGTTTAATTGTAACTGGTGGGATAGCCCCCAATAGACGAGGTTGGCTAACGCCATTTTCAGCTAAAATGACAACTAGCAGAGATGCTAAAAAACATCGAGTGGTTACTCGTGCGGTGCATCAACACGGTGCGAAAATTTGTATGCAAATCTTACATGCTGGTAGATATTCTTATCACCCCTTTTCACTAGGTCCAAGTAATATAAAAGCCCCGATAAATCCATTTCGACCAAGGCGAATGAGTGCCTTTCAAATTAAGAAGACTATAAAAGATTTTGCTCGGTCTGCTCAACTTGCTGCATCAGCTGGATATGATGGGGTAGAGATCATGGGTTCTGAAGGGTACTTGATCAATCAATTTTTGGTGAATCGTACCAATGATAGGACAGATGATTGGGGGGGATCTTTTGAAAATAGAAGTCGATTAGCGGTTGAGATAATTCGAGCGGTTCGAGCTGCTGTTGGAACAGATTTCATCATTATTTTTAGGTTGTCTATGTTAGATCTGGTAGAAGGTGGATCTAGTTGGGAAGAAATTGTAGCACTTGCAAAAGCCGTAGAGCAAGCAGGAGCTAGTATAATCAATACTGGAATTGGTTGGCATGAAGCACGGGTGCCTACTATTGCTACTAATGTTCCAAGGGCTGCCTTTGCTTGGGTAACTCAAAAGATGATGGGTGAGGTGAATATTCCGTTAGTTACTTCTAATCGAATTAATACGCCTGAAAAAGCAGAAGAGGTATTGGCTTCCGGAGCTGCTGATTTAGTATCCATGGCGCGACCTTTTTTGGCAGATCCTGATTTCGTTCAAAAAGCGCAGGCTGACGAAGCGGATTTAATCAATACCTGTATTGCGTGTAATCAAGCCTGTTTGGATCATGTTTTTTCTAATAAAATAGCTTCTTGCTTGGTTAATCCAATCGCCTGTCATGAAACGGAGATTGAGCTTAAGCCAACAAGTTCATTCAAATCAATTGCAGTGGTAGGTGCTGGTCCTGCAGGTTTAGGTTTTGCAGTAGCTGCCGCAAAACGAGGTCATCAAGTCAGTATATTTGAGGCTGCACCAACTATTGGTGGGCAGTTTAATCTTGCTAAACAAATACCAGGGAAAGAGGAATTCTATGAAACTATCCGATATTTTGAAAAGCAGATTGAGCATTTAGGAATAAACTTATTTTTGAATCAGCGAGTAGATGCAGATTTTTTGTCACAGCAAGCCTTTGATCAGATTATTATAGCAACAGGTATTAAACCTCGGGAGCCAAAGATAAAGGGAATAGAACATTCTAAAGTTTTATCTTATTTGGACGTATTAAAAGATCATAAAGATGTTGGACAACGTGTTGCTATAATTGGTGCTGGAGGTATTGGCTTTGATGTTGCACAATATTTGTTACATCAAAAATCTACATCAAAGGAACTGACTTCAATTGAAGTATTTATGGATTATTGGGGAGTAGATATGAACATGACCCAACCGGGATCTCTTAAACCAGCAGTAAAGGAGAAGCCTATCAGACAGATTT
>CAJXLR010000144.1 GCA_913056425.1 uncultured Bacteroidota bacterium | reverse complement strand
ATCCAGCGCTTTAATCCATTCCTTATCAACGTTTATACGGAAACTCGGTGCATATAAATCAACCTTGTATCGGTCTTCATAGTCGGCAATTTCAATGTTTAAGGTCGTGTTCCCTTGTTCTGTGGTTGTTAACTGATGCAAGCGACTTACAATATTTTCATTTAGCTCGTCTAATCGTATCGTGAGCGTCAGCTTCTCAAGATACTTTTCCCGGATGTCTTGCAGGAAGTCAATTTGTGTGATTCGAACTTCTTTCTGAGTAGGGTCGTTGTATTTTCCTTGAACCTTTATTGTTAGGAATAACATCGAATTTGGAGTTAGGTAGCCTTGATACTTCGCGTAGTCGTCACCAAAAATGGCGAACTCAAACGTTCCGTGGAAGTCTTCCAGTGTAAAGATACCAAATGCCTTTCCTGATTTACTTATACGAGGTACATAGCTCGTGACAATACCGGCAACTTTAATTCCTGAGCGGTCACCAATCTTACTTAAGTCTGATAGTTGAGATAAAGTAGTATTACTAAAGAAGTCGATATCGGTCTTATGATTGTCCAACGGGTGACCGGATATATACATCCCGATAATGTCTTTCTCCTTATTGAGCTGTTCCATTTTGCTCCATGGTTCAACTTCCGGGAACTTTGGTTCGCTCAGTGAGACGGCCGAATCTCCACCAAATAGAGAAGCTTGAGCATTATTCTGTTGATTTTGGAAATCGTTTCCAAAACGCAAGGCGAGTTCAATCCCATTCATGGAATCTCCAAGTTTCTCCACCATTAGGGCTCTATGATGCCCTTCGAATTGATCGAAAGCTCCGGCCAGAGCTAGACCTTCAAGCGACTTTTTATTTACAGTTCTTAGGTTGACCCGTTTGGTAAGGTCAAACAGATTTTCGTACGGGCCATTTTCGTTTCGTTCACGAACGATTTCTTCCGCAGCCGCTTCTCCAACACCTTTAATTGCGGCCATTCCAACTCGGATGTTTCCTTCATCGTTCACAGAGAAAGATAGCATGCTTTCGTTGACATTCGGACTTAAAACTTCGAGCTTCATGTTGCGACACTCTTCCATAAACATGGAAAGTTTTTTTATGTCGCTCATGTTGTGTGTAAGAACCGCCGCCATGTACTCGGCAGGGTAGTGGGCTTTAAGATAAGCAGTTTGGAAGGCAACGACCGAATAGCAAGTGGCGTGACTTTTATTAAAAGCATAGGCTGCAAATGCTTCCCAGTCCTTCCAGACCTTTTCCATTACTTCAGGTTCGTGACCACGCTCTTGAGCTCCCTCGATGAATTTGGGCTTCATCTTGTCGATGATGTCCTTCTTCTTCTTACCCATGGCCTTTCGCAGACTATCCGCCTCACCTTTGGTGAATCCCGCTAGTTTTTGGGAAAGCAGCATCACTTGCTCCTGATACACCGTGATACCGTATGTTTCTTCCAGATATTCTTCCATATCCGGATCATCGTACGCTATTTCTTCACGACCGTGTTTTCTGGCAACGAAGTTTGGGATGTACTCCATTGGACCAGGTCGGTAAAGCGCGTTCATAGCTATGAGGTCTTCAAACTTTGTTGGTTTTAAGGAACGCAAGTGTTTTTGCATTCCATCACTCTCAAACTGGAATATTCCGACGGTTGAACCACGTTGGAAAAGCTCGTAAGTCTTTTCGTCATCAAGCGGTATCTCATCGTGGTCTATTTTTACACCATGGCGTTGTTCGATAATGGCTATGGCATCCTTGATAATTGATAACGTCCGAAGCCCAAGGAAATCCATCTTTAGTAATCCGGCATCTTCAACAACACTGTTGTCGAACTGCGTAACGAGTAGATCAGAATCTTTGGCCGTAGTTACAGGTATTAGTTCTGTAATCTCTTCTGGTGTTATGATTACGCCACATGCATGGATACCTGTGTTTCTTACTGAGCCTTCCAGTGCAACAGCTTCTTTCAGAACTTGCGCTTCCAAATCATTGCCATCTTTGATTTTGCGAAGCTCATCCACCATTGCCATTTGATCGTTATTCAATTTGGCCTTCAGCGCTTTGTTGTCGGAGTTAAATATTTTATCCAGTGAAATGTCTGGCACTCGTTTGGCAATTTTGTCTACTACCGGTAGAGGCAGATCAAGTACCCGTCCAACGTCCCGAATCGAAGATTTAGCCGCCATGGAACCGTACGTTATTATCTGTGCAACATTATTCTGCCCGTACTTATCGATAACGTAGTCGATTACTTTGCCGCGTCCAACATCGTCAAAGTCGATGTCAATATCGGGAAGTGACACCCGCTCCGGATTCAAGAATCTCTCAAAAAGTAAGTCGTACTTGATTGGATCTACATTCGTGATGCCAATACAATAGGCCACAGCTGATCCAGCAGCGGACCCTCTTCCGGGGCCAACAGAAACTCCAAGGTTTCGAGCAGCTGTAGTGAAATCTTGAACAATCAAGAAATATCCGGGGTATCCCGTATTGGCAATGGTTGCTAACTCAAAATCAAGTCGTTCTCGAATTTCTTCAGTGATTACACCATATCTTCTTTTTGCACCTTCGTAAGTAAGGTACTTCAGGTATTCGTCCTGTGTTTTGAAACCTTCAGGAAGTACATAGTTCGGGAGTAGCACGTCTTGTTTGAGCTTAGGTGGCTCAATCTTGTCGACAATCTCTATGGTGTTATCCAAGGCAAATGGGACATCCGAAAATTTTTGGTGCATCTCCGCTTGGGTCTTGAAGAAAAACTGACTGTTCGGGAAGCCAAATCGTTTGTCTCGTCCTTGACCAATTGGGGTCGCTTTTAGGTCACCGGTATTGATACAAAGCAAGATGTCATGAGCATTCCAATCCTGTTCATCAACATAATGTGAGTCGTTTGTAGCAATAACCTTTACGCCATATTTTTCGGACCACTTTAGCAGGGTTTGGTTTACGTCTTCTTGGCTCTTGCCCGAGCCATCCAGATCGTGTAAATCGTGGCGTTGTAATTCTATGTAGTAGTCCTCACCAAAAATGTCTAACCACTCCTTGAATACCTTTTCCGCTTCCTCTTCATTTTTGTGAATGATGGCTTGTGGAACCTCAGCACCAATACAGCAAGTTGTTGCAATAATTCCCTCGCTGTGCTTGCGAATTAAGTCTTTGTCTATACGCGGATACTTTCCGTATAGACCCTCAATAAAACCGAGTGAACAGAGCTTGGAAATATTCTTGTAACCCTGTTGGTTTTTAGCCAACATGAGTTGGTGGTAACGCTTGTCTTTTTTGCCGCCTGTGAAGGAACGTTGGAATCGATCTTCAACCACATAAAACTCACAGCCGATAATTGGTTTTACGCCTTGTTTTTCTGCTTCTACAACAAACTTAAAAGCACCATACATGTTGCCATGGTCGGTCAGAGCCACAGCCTTCATGCCATCTTCCTTGGCCTTGGCCATCATGCCGGGAATGCTAGCAGCCCCGTCGAGAAGTGAGAATTGGGAGTGACAATGTAGGTGGCAAAAATTAGGCATAAATTTTGGTGAATTGCAACATGCAATTTAGGGAATCGAAGGGCTTTTTTTGCGATTTGTAGAGAGGCTGTGGATTTGTTTTTTTAACTGACTTATGCTTTGGGAAGGTGGATAGGGGACTCGGGAGATTCGAACCCATGTGTTTGCGGTTTAGGTTCGTTGGGATGGCTAAATTAGTGTCTCCATGGAGACACTAATTTAAGACCTTGGCTCACCTCAACTGATGCGAAATGATTATGCTGTAGTACATTTGTTCCATGAGCTTATCCAACCAAATTCAAGAGGAATTAAAAGCGGCAATGAAGGCTAAAGATCAGGCTGCACTTCGGGCTTTACGCGGAATTAAATCTGCGCTTTTATTACTGAAAACAGAAGCAGGTAAAGATCCGTCTGAAGCCGACGAGATAGCAGCTTTGGTGAAGATGGCCAAGCAGCGAAGAGATTCAATTTCAATCTTTCAAGAACAAAATCGGTCAGATTTAGCTGAGAAAGAACAGGAGGAGCTAGAAGTTATTGAACGCTTTCTGCCAAAACAGTTATCGGTTGAAGAGGTTGAGTCTTATGTCGCGCAGATTATCAGTCAAGTTGGCGCAACAAGCATGAAAGACATGGGTAAGGTGATGGGCATGGCCACTGGTAAGCTAAAAGGTCAAGCGGATGGCAAAGTGATTGCCGATGTGGTTAAACGCTTGTTGTCTTAATACATGTCGATCCTTGTAGGTTCATCTTTCTCGCGTCAGTTTGAAGCCTTCTTTGGCTACCTGAAACGGTATTATAAAGAAGACTTCAAATGGCCTTACTTCTTATTTCTGGTCATATCCATGGCGGGCTACATCTATTGGGCTTACCCAGATGGAACCTACTCTAATTACCGTTTGTTTCGAAACGGAATGGTTGAGAAGCATGGAGTATTTCTATATCACTTGGTGCTTTATGGCCTTCCTTTCGTGGTTGCGTTTGTTGGATTCATGTTTTTTTACAAGCGCTTCGACTTGTTAAAAAAGCCACAGTTCTGGATGCTCGCCATTTTTGCGGTTGGCGTATTTGCTTTTCGTCAGTTTGCTCAAAGTGCAAGCGTTGAACCACTAACTAAAGTCAGTTTCGAACATTATCCAAATTTCTGGCGCCGGGTTATACGAGATGTTATCAAAATGGCTGCGGCAATGCTACCCGTTACTCTTTATTGGTTGTGGGAAAAGAAGTCGTCTGAAACGCCCTATGGTTTCACGCTCAAAAACTTTAACTTAAGACCTTACTTTCTAATCCTGTTGATGATGCTTCCTTTTGTTGTGGGCTTTGGGTTAACAGATCATTTTACTGGTTACTATCCTCGTGGTCTCAAAAATTTGGACTACTACTTTGGTTACGGGGTTGATCCTCCGGCACGCCATCTATTGTTTTATGAACTGATATATGGGTTGGATTTCGTAAGCATCGAGTACTTCTTTCGTGGTTTCCTTGTAATCGCATTTGCTCGATTTGTAGGACCGGGAGCCATCTTGCCGATGGCATGCTTTTATGTGTCCATCCATTTTGGGAAACCGATGGTAGAGACGATGTCTTCGTTCTTTGGCGGGTCAATTCTCGGAATTCTCTCCTATTACAGTCGGTCTATATGGGGAGGGATAGTAGTGCATATGGGAATTGCGTGGCTCATGGAAATTGGAGCGTTTTTGGCATCAACGTTTTAGTGTGGATTATGTGTGTTGACAGGGTGGTGGATGCTGACTAAATTGCTTTTGTGAATTCCTTCCTGAAAACACCCATCGAATATCTTAAAGGTGTCGGTCCACAACGGGCCGAGTTGCTTCAGAAAGAGCT
>CAJXLR010000143.1 GCA_913056425.1 uncultured Bacteroidota bacterium | reverse complement strand
TACGAATTAAGAGGAGAAGGTCGAGTTTCGTTAACAGCGAACTACGCCCTATTATTTGCCGACGGAACAGGAAGTAATATCAACTCACAAAGTGCGTTGATTGCTGCAAACCAACCAAACCTTCGTTCGTTGTATCCATTAGACGTGGATGTAAGACATAAGATCGTAGGTATTTTGGACTACAGCTTCCGTGACAAGAACGATTATACCGGTCCAATCTGGTTTGGTAAGAAAGTGTTCTCAAATGCAGGGGCGAACTTCATCGTTTCAGCTAAATCAGGAGCACCTTACTCAAAACAAGGAATCGCAATTTCTTCTGCACAATCTGACTTAGGTCGTGTTCAGCGTTCGTTCCTAGACGGTAACCCATTTGGTAGCCGTTTGCCATGGCAGTTTAAAGTTGACTTGAACGCGCGTAAGTCGTTCGTAGTTAAGAAGAAGAAGCAAAAGAGCTTCCGTCCAACAACCAGAAACTATACAGTTTTCTTGTGGATGCAAAACCTATTGAACAATCGTATCATCGAAGGCGTATATGGCTACACAGGTCTGCCTAACGATGATGGATACCTAAACTCTCCACAAGGTCAACAATACATTCAAGAGCAAATCAATCAACAGTCATTTATCGACTTGTACAACATTAAGATGAACAACCCAGCGAACTTCGCAATCCCACGCTTGGCTCGACTTGGTTTACGTATGACATTCTAACCGATAATGACAATGAAAATGAGAAAAGAAATGAGCAATTTGAAGAAGATAGGATTACTTACTCTCGCAATTGGTGTAAGTTTCGCGGCAAGCGCTCGTGAAAATGTACCGGAGCTAGGTCAAACCGCAAAGTCGAAGACGAACGGACAGACCGAGACTAAGAATCGATTGATGAAGTATGCATCGGATTGTGAGCCGGCTTCGGCTCAAGCCGATTTGGATATCAACAACGTTCGGACACGTATCTTGAACGGTGGTGATATGTGGTGGGATTTGAGTAACGCTCGTTACGAGATTCCAAAACTGCAAGACTTGAACGCAGTTCGTAAGAACTCACTTTTCGCCGGAGCAATCTGGATTGGAGGAGAAGACGAAGGTGTTCTGAAACTTGCGGCAATGACGTATCGCCAAGGTGGTTCGGATTTCTGGCCTGGTCCTCTAGACAAGGTTACGGGGACAACCAACAGCTCACGTTGTGAGGCGTATGATGAGATTTATAAAGTATCTCGTGAAGAGATTGAAGAGCATAGAGAAGCTTGGGAGAACGGAACGCTTACGTCGGTGAGCGATGGAATCCGTAACTGGCCGGGTAACGGTAGAGGTCCAAATGAGCCTGACTTGCTTGCACCTTTCTTTGATCAAGACAGTAATGGTATTTATGAGCCGTTTAACGGAGACTACCCAGTACTTCAAACAGAGTGTAGAGGGGTACCTGTTGACCGCGAAAAGAATACGCCTTCGGATCAGCCAGACCAAATGCTTTGGTTCGTTTACAACGACCGTGGTAACATCCACTCTGAGACACAAGGACAAGCTCAAGGTCTTGAGTTGCAAACAACAGCATTTGCCTATGCAACGAACGACGAAATCAATAACATGACGTTCTACACCACGCGTATCATTAACCGTGGTTCTAATCTAGCAAACACATACTTTGGTCAATGGGTTGACCCAGATTTGGGTAACTACTCCGATGACTACGTAGGTTGTGACGTTGGATTAAGTTTAGGTTTCTGTTACAACGGAGACGATAACGATGAGGGTATCTTAGGTTACGGATTGAATCCACCATCTATTGGTGTGGATTTCTTCGAAGGACCTAAGGTGGATACAACCATCGATGGTGTAGATACACTATTCGAATTGGGCATGTCTAAGTTCGTATACTACGACAACGACTTTACCAACTTTGGTAACCCACAAACCCCAATTCACTACTACAACTATTTAAGAGGTCTTTGGAAAAACGGTGACTGTTTAACACGTGATGAAGCAAACGGTCGTACTGGAAGTAACTGTACCGACTACATCTTCCCGGGTAACACAGACCCAAATAACGAAACTGAATGGACGGAACAAACTGCTGGTAACACACCTGCTGACCGCCGTTTCCTTCAAACTTCTGGACCTTTCACCTTGAAACAAGGTGCGGTAAACAAGATTACCGTGGGTGTTGTATGGGCGAAAGCAAGTTCAGGTGGAGCGACAGGTTCGTTAGACCTACTGAAAGCAAGCTCGAGAAAAGCACAAGAATTGTTCGATAACTGTTTCGATATCTTGGATGGTCCGGATGCACCACTCGTGGAAGCTCGTGAGTTAAGCAACGAAATTGTCTTGATGTTTAATGACACCAAGCGAATTGAGGATTACGAAGAAGTTACTATCAGTGAAGGACAACAAGTTACTTACCGTTTCCAAGGTTACCGAGTTTTTCAATTGAAGAATGCTTCTGTTGGTACTGGTGATTTGGAAGACATTGATAAAGCTCGTGAAATCTTTAGCTGTGATGTTGAAGACAGTATCACGCGATTGGTTAACCAGCCATTCGATGAGTCTTTAGGTCAGCCACTTCCAAAGCTTATGATTGACGGTCCTAACACCGGATTGGTTCACTCACTATCAATTACGGAAGATGCATTTGCAACCGGATCGAACAAAACATTGGTGAATCACAAACCATACTACTATATGGTAGTATCGTATGCTGCCTTGCCTGGTCACCGTGAGGTTGAGTACTTAGCTGGGCGTCGTATCGAGCAGTTTAGTGTAATTCCGCACAAATCTGAGCCTCTAGATGGAGGTCTTAAGTTAAACGGTGGTTATGGTGATGGCCCACAACTGGTTCGTATGGAAGGTACCGGTAACGGAGGTATTGAGTTAGAATTAACTCAAGCGTCTATCGATGCAATTTTGCAAAATGGTAAAGTAGATTACCCAGAATACAAGATTGGTCAAGGACCTGTTAATATCAAAGTAATTGATCCGCTTAAGGTTCCTCAAGGTGAGTTTGAACTTGTTCTTTTAGAAGACGCATCACAAACTACACCACTTGGTAAATTAGAAGGTCTTGTTGCAGAAGCAACCAGTTGGATGTTGATCAATAAAACATCCGGAGATACAGTTTTCTCAGATTACACAATCGACTTCGAGAATGAGCAGCTTATTACCGCTCAAAGTACTCAAGACGAGTTGAAGGATTGGGGATTGTCTGTGACCTTATCTCAAGTTGTTGGACCTGGTAACGCAGACGTTGACCAAAGCAATGGGTTAATCAGTTGGGATGTTGAATGGGAAGACAATAGTAAACAGTGGTTAACTGCCATTCCGGATATTGACAACGGTGCTTGGTTTAACTGGATTCGTTCCGGTAGAGAGGGATCAACACAAGCTACTCCGGATTACTCACTTCACGATTACCGAAACGAAAACGGTCAAGCTCTTGACCAATTTGAGGTGTACGAGAAGATCTGGGATGGTCGAATTGCACCATACCGTCTTGCATCTAAAAATATTCCTTCTAATGCTTCTCCACAGCCAGAGCGTAATTATACGTTGGTTCAAGGAGTTGCTTACCAAGGAACACAACCACCAGCACACTGGTTTAACCTAGACAACCTTGCAAGTGTTGATATTGTAATTACTCCGGACAAGAGTAAATGGTCACAATGTCTAGTACTTGAGATGGGAGAAGAGTCTGGTTTGAATGAAGGTGGTGCCGAGAAGTTTGAAATCAGAAAACACAACTCGATTAATATCGATGGTTCTGAGAATCCAAATGAACAAGGTAGAAGCTGGTTCCCTGGATATGCGATTAACGTGGAAACAGGAGAGCGGTTGAACATTGTTCTTGGTGAGGATTCTTACCAAGGATTGAACAATGGTCGTGACTTGAAATGGAATCCAACGGATCAAGGTGGAAGCTACTCATCTGGTTACGCAGGATTTGGTGGTCGTCACTACGTTTACATCATGGATACGGATAGTAGTTACTTGAGAGCGTTGTATCCGGAAGGACCTGCATACGACGGTGGTCAGGAATACTTGAACCGAGTTGGTTCGTTGTCTGGTAATACATACTTCACAGAGTTGAACCAGCAGGTATTGTACCACGCGATGTGGGCAATCCCAACGTACCTAGCTTCAGGATATGAAATGGAAGAGATAGACGGAATGCCGGTTCCTCCAACTGAGGTTACCTTCAAGCTACGTGTGAAAAAGCCTTACAAGTATTTTGTAACACCTCAGAATGAGAACCGTCACAATCCACGTTACTCATTCAATACAAACGCAGTTTACGCTGAACGCGATATCGAATTTGGTAAGAGTGCGCTTGACTTGATTAAAGTTGTACCAAACCCATACTTCGCGTATTCAGAGTATGAGAACAACCCGGTTGAAAACCGAGTGAAGATTACCAACCTACCTCAAACGTGTAAGGTATCTATCTATACCGTAGACGGAAGTTTGGTACGTAGAATCTTCAAGGACGATGAGTCAACCGAGATTATCTGGGATATGAAGAACAACGCACGAGTGCCAATCGCAAGTGGAACCTACTTAATCCATGTAGATGGAGGAGAGCTTGGCGAGAAGGTCGTTAAGTGGATGGGTATTATGCGTGAACTTGATTTGGATTCATTCTAGAACGGAAACTTAAAAGGAAAGAGAGAAATGTTAAAAAGAGTATATACAGTAGCTGCGGCCCTTTTGATTTCCGGTGCCGCTTCAGCAGGAAACCCTGATCGTATTGGTCAGGCAGGAGCAACTCAGCTTCTTATCAACCCTTGGGCTCAAACCAGTGGTTTTGGTTGGGCTGCAACGAGTAACGTAAGAGGTATCGAATCAACCTTCTTTAACGTGGGTGGTTTGGCGCATTCTAAGAAAACAGAATTAGCCTTTTCAAATACGAACTGGTTGGTCGGAACAGATGTTCAAATCAATGCGTTTGGTTTTGCTCAATCTCTAGGTGGCGAAGGTGTTTTGTCTATGACCGTAATGACAATGGACATGGGAGACATCGAGGTAACTACAGTTGAACAACCTGGCGGTGGTTTAGGTACCATCAGCCCGAGAAATACAAACATTGCAATTGCATACGCCAAGAAGTTTACCCGAACTATTTCAGGGGGAGTTTTGGTACGTGTGCACTCTGAGGCTATCCCAAACGCTAGCGTGCAAGGAATCGCTTTGGATGCAGGAATTCAGTATACGGAAACGTCTGACAAATCTGATAAGTTGAAGAAGGACGACATCAAGTTTGGTATCAGCATGAAGAATGTTGGACCAGATGCCGCGTATTCAGGTGATGGGGTTACTTACAAAGCAACCAACCCGGCGAATGATGTACAGCAGTCGTTCTTATTCAGAACAGCTGGCTTTG
>CAJXLR010000142.1 GCA_913056425.1 uncultured Bacteroidota bacterium | reverse complement strand
ATCTGGTGAAGACTGAATTGCTTTTTATAGCTTTGTGGAGAAAAGATGTGAAAAGCGGAATGTTGGCACAAAGGAGTGTTTTGTGATGAATTTGTTCAAAGAATTTTTTTCTACTGAATGAGTAGTTAAGTGTGAAAGATTAAAACTACAATAAAATATATTATATATTTTGAAAAACGGCATGTCGATTTTATTTCAGTTATTACAACTATCATTTTGTGGTGAAACGCCATGATAATCAGGAGATTGAATATCGATTTACCGAAGGGAATCACTCTGAAACTGAGAACAACTACATGGTTTTATTGTATCATCGAGATGCGTTTTACGGGTATGATCGCCTGGTTGGCCTTAAGACCATGAACTCAAATAGCGCTCGAGACTAGCGTAGATTTGTCGGACAACCAACAATCATGTCCGACGAATATTATTACTTGCTTGCGATCAATCGATTAGAATCCATTGGTCCGGTATTATCTAAAAATCTTATTGCCTATTGTGGAAGTGCGAAGTCCGTTTTCGAAGCAAATCGCAAAGAATTACGTGACATCCCCGGAATCAACAAAACGTTAGCCCAGAGAATTCATGAGTTTGATGAATTTGATCGGGTAGAGGAGGAGTTGAAGTTTATCGAGCAGAACAACATCCAAATCGTATCATTTTTTGATCGAGCATATCCCAATCGCTTGAAACAGCTACCATCGGCCCCCATTGTTTTATTTCAAAAAGGCGCAGCCGACTTAAACGCGTCGCGTATTATTAGTGTAATAGGAACACGTAAATGCTCCGCACATGCAAGAGAGTTCACCAAAGAGGTAATTGAGAAATTGGCAATTTATAACCCTGTTGTTGTAAGTGGATTGGCACATGGCATTGATGCTGTCGCTCATCGAACTTGTTTAGAACAAAACCTATTAACGATTGGTGTACTGGGTCATGGATTGAATACCATCTATCCGGCAGCAAATCGAAAGCTCTCACGTCAAATCGCGGCTTCTGGAGCGTTACTCACGGAGTTACAGCGCACCGAGCGTGCAGACAAGGAGAATTTTCCGAAAAGAAACCGAATTGTGGCCGGTATGTCGGATGCCGTTATTGTTGTTGAGTCACCGGTGACCGGTGGGTCTATGATAACCGCTCGAGTGGCGTTTGATTTCGACCGGGAGGTTATGGCTGTACCCGGAAGGGCTAATGAATTGTTGTCGGCTGGTTGCAACAAGTTGATAAAAGAGCACAAGGCACACCTTGTGGAATCTGCCGAGGATATAGCTCGGATTTTAAATTGGGATATACCCGGGAATCAAACGAACCTTCAGTTTAGCTTACCCGTGCACCTCAGTAAAACAGAGCAGTTGGTTTTTGATACCATACGTGAGATTGGTTGCGCTGAAATCGATCAACTTATCCGTGTGACTAAAGTATCAACCAGTGTTCTTGCTTATACGTTGTTGGAACTCGAATTTCGCAACATTGTTCGGGCATTGCCCGGCAAGCGATTTGAGTTAGTATGAGTGAGGCACAAAAAAGGATATCTATTCGTGATTTCGACTACGATTTGCCGCAAGAGCGTATCGCGCAAGCGCCAAAGGGCAGACGGAATGAATCAAAATTATTAGTGTATCAGAACGGTGAGATTGAACATTCGTCCTTTAATGAAATTGGGAATTGGCTACCATCCGATAGCTTAATTATCTTCAATAATACACGAGTAATACCGGCAAGGATTTATGCTCAGAAATCTACCGGCGCAAAAATCCAGTTGTTCCTTCTACAGCCTGAAACTCCATACCAAGATATGGAGCGTGCGTTGAAAGTTACCAATGAGTCGGTGGTTTGGCAATGTATGGTAGGTAATGCAAAAAAATGGAAGGAAGGTTCTGACCTGGTTATTGCAACCGATCGCACAGAGATCACGGCCACATTGGAGAACAAGTCGAACGGACTAGTGCGTTTTGAGTGGTCGGGTAATATATCATTTAGCGACGTGATTGAGTCAATTGGGCGTATGCCATTACCTCCGTACATCAAGAGGGAGGCACAATCTGATGATTCGAATAGGTATCAAACGGTTTACGCGAAGAACGATGGAGCTGTGGCGGCACCAACTGCAGGTCTTCATTTTACAGATGAAATTATTGAAGGTTTGGAAAGGGATGGCCACCGGATTGGCGAGCTTACACTGCACGTGGGAGCCGGGACGTTTAAACCGGTTACCGAAGACAAGGTGTGGGATCACGAAATGCATTCTGAATTCTTTCAAGTTCCTCGAGTTACGATTGAGAACTTAGTTCGCGCCAATAAGCGGATTGCAACAGGTACAACGAGTTTACGAACACTTGAATCCCTATACTGGTTAGGCGTTAAGTTAAACGCAGATATGTCAGATCCTTTTGTAATCGAACAACATCTACCTTACACCATTCAACACGACACCAACTTTTCTTACCAAGAATCGTTAAAAGCCATTTTAGATTACATGGAGACTCATAATCTATCACATGTGAGTGGTTCCAGTGGTTTAATGATTATGCCCGGATATAACATTCGGTCGATTGACGGACTGATCACCAATTTTCACATGCCTAAGTCGACATTACTATTACTCATATCCGCTTGGATAGGTGACGATTGGAAAGAGGTGTATCGCTCCGCGCTTGACAATGACTATCGCTTCCTTAGTTATGGAGATAGTAGTTTGTTATTGAAAACAAAATAAATATAGAAGGTGTTTATTTTGGTATAAAAACATAGAATTATTCTAGGACTCGAATGAGTTTTAGATTTGCATTAAAGAATCAGAAAAATGAGTGTAAACGTATCAACAGATCAAGATTTTAAAACCAATTTAGAATCGAACGACAAGGTTGTTGTAAAGTATTTTGCGAACTGGTGTGGTAGCTGTAAATTATTTGCTCCAAAGTACCGCAGATTGTCTGATGACGATAGATTTAACGGAATTACGTTTCTAGACGTAAATGCCGAAGAGAATCCGGAAGCACGTAAAATGGCCGGAGTTAGTAACCTGCCATTCTTTGCTGTTTTTCAGAACGGCGAATTGGTTGATGGAGCCGCCACCAACAAAGAAGATAAGGTTGTTGAACTGCTTGAAAAGCTAGGATAATGCATATACCAACGATTAAAAAGATAGTTGAGCAATACTCTATCGAAGAGTTGCAAGCTGCAGAGGCCGCTATCCTTGAGGAGCAAGCACCTGCGATTGATATTCCGGGAGAAGATGAGGGCGAGCAATTAACTCATGCCATTGCCGCGATTTGGATTCTTAACGACATGCAGGAAAATAATCGCGACGCGAAATCGTCACTTCGCGAATACACAAAAAAGGTTCGGAAGAGTATAGACTAGGGACGATTGTTCAATGATGGTAGTGCGTGAATGCCTGCCTGTCGGCAGACAAGCTTGAGTGCATGAATGCGTGACTAGAGCCAAATCGTTTTCCGTCTGTAAACCTGTTAACGGTTTGTGTTAATCGTTGAGCTTCTGAACACCGTCGTTCGGAGAATGGTGCCGTTATTTTTTGGAAATGTGGGTTGATTAATCGAGGGATATACCGATAATCCCCTCCCTATTGGCAAAATACACGATTAGACTTAAGGTTTCCATTCAAACCTCCTTGCGTTTTGAATGATCCATTTCCTCATTCTGCTTCTCGAACCGTTTCTCGAACTGCGTTCGGAGGATGATGATGTTTCTTCTTTGAAAAATGGTTGGAATAGACGAGGGATGTAAGGATAATCCCCTCCCCACAGAAAAGTTACTCATTAATATTTAGCAAGTCCAAACCTAGCAACCCTTAACACCACTTGTGTCTCCCAACGTCTAAAGTTCTTGCATAAAAAAGCCCAGACATCGTCCGGGCTTAGGATATTGAAAAAAGATAATTTAGTTCTTTGAAAGGTACTCAGCAACACCGTCGTGAGTTGCGTTCATAGCTGTTTTGCCTTCTTCCCAGTTAGCTGGGCAAACCTCACCGTGTGTTTCAAGGTGAATTAATGAATCAAGCATTCGCATCGCTTCGTTTACGTTTCTTCCCAATGGCAAGTCGTTAACGATTTGGTGACGAACCACGCCTTCTTTGTCGATCAAGAACAATCCGCGGTAAGCAATCATTGGTCCTGTTGCAGCAAGCATTTCGTTTTCATCGTATCCGTAATCACCGGCCAAAACACCGTAGTTGATGCTTACAGTTTTGGTTGTGTCTGCAACGATTGGGTAAGTAACACCCTGGATTCCTCCTGCGTCTTTCGACATCTGCAACCAACCCCAGTGAGACTCTTCTGTGTCTGTTGAACAAGCAACAATTTCGCAACCTTTAGATCTGAACTCTTCCAATTTTTCTTGGAATGCGTGCAACTCAGTTGGGCATACGAATGTGAAATCTTTTGGGTAGAATAAGAAGATTACATACTTCTCTCCTTTGTATTGATCAAGTGTAAAGTTTTCTACTACTTCTTCTCCGTTGATTACTGCCGGAGCAACAAATGATGGTGCTTTTTTTCCTACTAATACTGACATAATTTTCTGATTTGACGCGAAGTTAATTCCGCTCATTTACAGCAACAAAAGAATGCTATCACTTCTCTTGATATGACTATTTAAGCCACAAATAAAAAACCGGAGTGACTAGCTCCGGTTTTCTGACTAAACCAAAATAACTATAAATATTAACGAATTACCGAGAACGGTAGGTTAACATTGTCTCAGACGTTTTCGTTTGACCGCACTATAGTAGTTGAATACCGTCTGCGACTTGGTCTTCAATATTAAGTCAATATTAAGTCGGTTCGAGTGATGTGAACCAATAGTGGATAACCTCCACGTATTGATACTATCGTGATAATTCTTCTTCTAAATACTCGGAACCCAGTTTAACATAAGCCTCCGCATTGCGAATCACATGAGCTATTTGTTTGTCTGTGAGGATTTTAGTCACTTTTGCCGGACTGCCCAGAACTAAACTGTTTGGCGGGATAACCGTGTTTGATGTGACCAATGCATTCGCTCCTATGATTGAAAACTCCCCAACTTGAGCACCGTTCAACACCGTGGAATTCATTCCCACAAGCACATTGTTGGATATCGTAGCCCCGTGGATTAAAGCCAAATGGCCAACAATACAGTCATCCCCAATGATTACTGGGAAACCTGGATCTACGTGCACTACCGCATTGTCTTGGATGTTGCTGCGACGACCAATCTTTATAGAGTCTGAATCACCGCGAAGGACGGCACCAAACCAAACACTAGATTTTTTGCCAATAGTAACATCACCAATAATCGCTGCGTTGTCGGCAACGTATGCCGACTCATCAATTTCCGGACTGTTACCTCTGAATTCCTTAATTATCGCCATTCTGAGTACTTTCGCCTTAGTTTAACGCAAGTTAGTATTATGGCTGATATCAGACTAGTAAACA
>CAJXLR010000141.1 GCA_913056425.1 uncultured Bacteroidota bacterium | reverse complement strand
AACGCACGAGTAGAACAAAAGCCGTCTGTCTCAAACAGTGACTGAAAACTGTCGTTGTAGTTTTTCTTCAATATCCGCTTTAAAATCGGGGTTCAAGCATTCAAACTTAGTAGTCGTCATATAGCATATTTGTTAAAGCGGACTGTAGTTCTGCGAGCTTGTGTTGTTCTTTGGCCGCTCGAGTTAGTTTAATTCCTTCTTCGTAAATCCTCTCAGCCTCATCCTTGTTTCCTTGCTGCTCGTATAGCTTTCCCAGATGATAATACGTAGCCGTATAATTTGGGTCATTTTTTATCAGTTTGATAAAAATATCTTTTGCGAGATCCATGTCGTTTCGCCCAACATATTCGATGGCTAATGCGTAGTTTAGAAACGAATCATCCGGCTCGTCTTTTAGAAAATTTTTAAGCTGCTCTATTCTATCCATTCAAGGCCATTTTTCCCTTCAATTTCTTTAATTTTGCCCCTCATTTTCAACGTAAAAGAATTCAATTATCGATGAATATACTTGTAGGGATTAGTGCCGTTCCAGACACGACCACAAAAATCAGTTTTGTTGAGAACAACACAAAATTCAACACCGAAGGTGTTCAGTTTATAATCAACCCATACGACGAGCTTGCTCTAACTAAGGCTTTGGAGATAACCGAAGCTCAAGGTGGAGAGGTTACCATTATTACTGTTGGTGATGCTTCTGTAGAGCCTGTTATGCGTAAAGCATTAGCGATTGGCGCACAAAAGGCGATTCGTGTGAATACGGTTGCAAAAGATGGTATGCACGCAGCTCAGTGTATTAAGGATGCCATTGCGGGTCAATCATACGACTTAATTCTTACCGGCCGTGAGTCTATCGACTACAATGGTGGTCAAGTTGCAGGAATCCTTTCTGAAATGCTAGATATGTCGCTTATAAATGTGGTTACCTCAATTGAGGTGAACGACGGAAAAGTGACAGCTGTTCGAGATATCGACGGTGGTCGAGAAACCGTTGAAGCTAGTTTGCCTTGCGTGCTGAGCGCACAAAAAGAGCTTTGCGAGCCTCGGATTCCTAACATGCGTGGCATCATGCAAGCACGGATGAAACCTCTCGAGGTTGTAGAGCCATCAGTCGATTACAGTGCAACAAATTATGATAGTTACGAGCTTCCGGCTGAAAAAGGTAGTGTTAAGTTAATTGAAGCCAACAATGCAGAAGAGCTTATTGATTTATTGAGAACGGAGAAAAAATTGATATAGACATGGTATTTGTATTAGTAGAAAGCGAAGAAGGAAAAATTAAAAAGTACTCTCAAGAGGCTTTGACATATGGTGCCGATTTAGCGGCTGCGACCGGTTCAAGTTGTGCTGCAATTGCTATTGGTGAGGATACAGACACGTCTGACTTAGGAAACTATGGTGCCGATAAGGTTTATCACGTTACAGGAAGTGGCCTAGAGGCCTTTTCCCCTGGAGGATATGCAACGGCAGTGGCTGATGTAGTTTCGAACAATGGAGGCAATTACGTGATTGTATCAGGTTCCTACACCGGAAAGAGTGTTGCGCCCAAAGCGGCTGTAAAGTTGAATGCTGCACTTGCAACTGGTGTAGTTGCCATGACGGACGGTAACAGCATCCGCAAAACATGTTTCTCAAACAAAGCCTTCTCGAAGGTTTCGATGTCAGGAGATGTGAAAGTAATTACAGTTGTTCCCAACTCGTATGAAATTAAGTCTTACGACAAAGCCGGATCTGTAGAATCTGTTTCAACAGATGTAGGTTCAAGCGTAAAAACAAAATCAATCTCAATAGACAAGGTTAAAGGTAAAATTCCATTGACTGAAGCAGAATTAGTTGTTTCTGCGGGTCGAGGTTTGAAAGGACCTGAAAACTGGGGAATGATTGAAGAGCTTGCCGATGTACTTGGAGCTGCTACCGCTTGTTCAAAGCCCGTAAGTGATATGGATTGGAGACCTCACAGCGAGCACGTTGGGCAAACCGGTATTACGATCAAGCCTAATTTATATATCGCTGTAGGAATATCAGGGGCGATACAACATTTGGCCGGTGTAAGTAGCAGCAAGGTTATTTGTGTAATTAACACAGACCCGGAAGCTCCATTCTTTAAAGCAGCTGATTACGGAATTGTTGGAGACGCGTTTGAAATTGTGCCAAAATTACTTGCTCGAGCTAAGGAATTAAAGGCCAGCTAATGAGCAAGATTCAGCTCGATATCGCCGGATTGGCCAGTGGCCATACAACAAAGAGTACTTCTTATACCTTAATTTTAGGGGAAGTTGGAGGTAATCGTCGTATCCCGGTTGTTATCGGTGCTTTTGAAGCTCAAGCCATTGCATTAGTTTTAGAAAATATAAAACCTCAACGTCCACTAACACACGATCTTTTTAAAAGCTTCGCAGAAGGATTTGACGTTGAGGTTAGAGAAGTATTTATATCCAACCTAGTCGAAGGCGTATTCTACGCCAAGGTTTTATGTGTCCGAGAAGGTGAAGAAATAGAAATAGATGCGCGAACTAGCGATGCGATTGCGTTAGCAGTTCGATTTAGTTGCCCTATTTATACCAGTCCAGAGATTATGACAACTGTAGGTATTGAGTCGGATGACTCAGACAGCGATGCAGAAGAATTGCCAGGAAGACCCGAACAAGAAGTTGACGACTTCATGCAAAACATCGGGGAATCCTCGGATTACAGTAGTTTTGAGTTAGAAGATCTCGAAACATTGCTTGAAGAAGCATTGCAAGAGGAAGACTACGACAAAGCCGCTCAAATTCGAGACGAGATCAATCGTAGACGGAAGAATTAGGATTGAGAATTGAAAATGGAGAATTGAGAATATTCAATTCATTATTTCGAATGAAACACTTTCACTCCTTTATTCCCCTTTCATCCAATCATTCAACCATTCAATCATTCAGTCATTGATTCATTGCCCCCTCTCTACCTGATTTCAGGACTTCAGCAATCAAGCTACGCAGACCATTATGACTGGCTTGTCTAGCGCAAGCAAACAAACACAAGAAGTGCGACTAACACCACGAGAAGAAGAAGTGCTCAAACTACTGGCTAAGGAGCTAACTACCAATGAAATAGCAGACCAAATGTGTATGAGTCATCATACGGTAGAATCACACCTGAAAAATCTAATCGTTAAACTGGATGTACGTGGTACCGTTGGGTTAGTAAAATATGCCGTTAAAAAAGGACTAATCTAGATTACACAGTAGTAGAAATCCCAAACCCTACTCTTTACAAACGCCCAAATCACAACAGCGATTGGCCATTCAAATCTGTCGTCAACACATCGCTCATGTAATCAAAAAATGGTCTGATTGCGTGAAACGTCTCCACTACGCTGTCCTGAAAGCTATCTGACGCAACCTCTTTATCACTGAAAGGTCGCATCGCATAGAACTGTTTCTTTCGTATCAACTCAATGTTTGGATGCTCTTTATTAAAACCCTTTGGTGCTGTTTTAAGTCCATCACCTTTCAATTCGCCGAAAGCACTTACAAACTCAGGATGTTTTAATATCTGATTGATTGTTTTTGAATCAGCTTCAAATTCTTTCCGGATTCTATGTAAATCATCCTTTTCCGGTCCATAGAATCCCCCTCCTATTTGAGTATTCCCGGGTCAAATCCCAACCCAATCCCCGCCACGTCGTGCAGCACCAGATCGTTTCAAATAGGCATGTAGATAGGTTTTGTATGGTGTTTTATCTTTTGAGAAACGAACATCACGGTAGATACGATACACCTTGTAGCCATCTATAACATCTGTCTCGTTGAGTTTATTCATTACCGATTGCATGAATTCGTTCATGTTGTCTTTGGCCTCAACATATCGAGGCTTGTTCTCGTCGAACCAATCCTTGTTATTGTTTGACTTAACGTCTTTTAGAAACTTTAGGGTTTTGTTTGAAATGCTGCTCATTTACTTAGTTTGATTTAATCATTTTTCGGAACTCGTCCATATACCTGAGTCCTTTCGGGACATAATTCTTGTTGTACGTTTTTGGAGGGCCGAGTTTTGGGTACGGCTTACCTGTGTTGTGGATATGAAATGCGTCTTTGAACTGGCCAGACCTGAGGTATTCACCGTAGTTCTTGTCAATCCATTGTGCTCCTGTTTTTACCGCATTTGTACCATGGAGATCATCAATGTCTGCCCCAATTTCGAAACACTTGTATCCCATAATCTGAAATGGCCCCCAACTACTTGCGAGCTTCTTCATATTTCCGACACTCATTCCATAAAGTTGTTCACTTGTAATACCTTCTAGATCAGGCTGTTTGCTCCTTGCCACCGCGTCAAGTTTTGCATAAACATGTTTTTCGAAACGGTGCGGTACGATTTTGCGACCCGAAGATTCTATAACAATTAACGCAAGGAGATACTCCTGAGGCAAATTATAATTTTTGGCAGCCGCAGCTGTTTGTTCTCGGTAATTGTTATAGGTCTTCTCAGTAGTTGTCTGATGAATGGAGACGTCGGCATAATCCAGCTTGTACTTGTATTTCAGGACTAACACAGTTGCCAATAAGGCAACGAGTAGAACCACGACAGCTGATATTACTCCACGTTTCATTTATTCCAACAGACGCCTCAAGATCTTGCCCACATTGGATTTAGGCAGTTCATCTCGGAAAACGACTTTCTTCGGTACTTTGTATGCAGTTAAACGCTCCTTGCAAAAGTCTATTACTTCTTGCTCAGTTAATGAGTCGTCCTTTTTAACGATAAACGCTTTAACAAACTCAGAACCACTATTGGTTTTCTCACCGCGAACCCCGACTTCTAAGACTTTGTCCATTTCGGCAATGGCTTTCTCAACTTCATTCGGGAAGACATTAAAACCGCTCACATTTACCATTTCCTTTTTGCGGTCCACAATCTTGAAGAATCCATCTTCTTCCATTACTCCGATATCGCCGGTTAAGAAGTAATCACCCAGGAAACATGCTTTGGTCTCGTCATCCCGATTCCAATAGCCTTGCATCACCTGAGGTCCTTTAATTCCAATTTCACCGGGCTCGCCAACTGGTACTTCTTTACCGTTGTCGTCAAAAATTCGAATGTCTGTGTTCGGCATTGGCAAACCAATTGACCCGCGTTTATGTGTGCCGTCTACCGGATTGATTGTAGCGGCCGGACTGGTCTCAGACAACCCATAAGCTTCCAGCAACGGACTGTTTGTAAGCTTCTCCCAACGATCTGCAACGGCATCTTGAACGGCCATCCCTCCACCAAGGGCAAGTTTCAATCCACTGAAATCCAGCGCTCTAAATGCCTCTTGATTAAGCAATCCGTTAAACAAGGTGTTTACCCCCGTTATAATGCTGAATGGATTTTTCTTCAAATCCTTGCAGAATGCCTTCATATCACGTGGATTTGTGACAAGAATGTTTTTGGCGCCATATCTATAGAATACAATACAGTTTGCCGTCAACGCAAAGATGTGGT
>CAJXLR010000140.1 GCA_913056425.1 uncultured Bacteroidota bacterium | reverse complement strand
ATGTACAAAGAGTTGCCACCAATTAATCCTGCAATCTTCATGGATATAAAATAATTCACTGTATATCCTAAACCTGTTGAATATTATATAAGAATCTTTATCCCTGGCGCTGATAACACATCATACGAAACCACCATCGTGAATGCTATTGGAGAAGAAGTATGGTGTCAGAAACTTAGCACGAACACATTGCATACGATTAACCTAGGTCACTTAGCTTCAGGTATGTATATCCTGCAGGTGGATGGAGCTGAAAAAGAAGTTGTTAAGTTAATACGACCATAAAATTCAGCTAACTAGTTAGTTGGATATTTTGTAACTTCGAAGCTTATGTGGTCGAACTGTCGTAGTTGGATAACATCTATCTTCATAGGTGTGCTTGTTGCTGGTGCAGCAAACTATGCATTTGCTCAGTCCAAAGTAAACATAACCACTACGCTACCTTCATCGATTGATGTTTGTGGAACAAGCGAAACTATTGAGCTGGATGTACGGAATATTACTACAGGTAGCTTAAGTGGGGTCGATCTTCAACTCGATTTACCTCAAGGTCTTTCTTATGTTTTGGGAAGTTTGTCCGGGAACGGTGTATCGGAAAAGACAGTTCCCAATTTACAAAAGCCGGTATTCTCGCTACCTCAGCTCGGTGTGGCATCCAGTGCATCACTTAAGGTGTCATTGGTGGCCGATTGTGACATATTATCGTATATGAGCAATGGGGGAATTCCTCGGGTTAAAGCTGTAGGAATCTATTCAGGTGGTAGCACAACACATTCATCACTTCCACTTACAATTAATCAGCCTGTTGTAAACATTACCGGGATTACAAATCAGTTCTATAATGGAAGTTTAGGCGAAGTATTCGTTCGCACGTACACGATAAAAAACGACGGAAAAGGTGCACTTAAACGTTTCAATGTCACTCAGAGTTTTCAGTCCGGAATAGAGAGAATTTCAACTACCGGTGGGGTAACCTCAGGAGACACAACCGTTTTTGACTCGATTTCATTCATCTCCGTAGGTAATAAAGATCGATACCTTTCCCCCGGTGAGAGCGTTACAATCGTTGACACTTTACAGATTGTAAAGTGCAATCAGCTTGGATCATCTTAAAACTGAACTGGGGATGTAATGGGAAAATTTGTTCTACAACCAGTTACAACACACAAGTAAGCCTCAAGACCATTGCACCGGCCTTATCGGTTATACCTAGCTCAAAACTCAACGCATGCTTTGATGCGAATACACCGGTTCAAAATGGTCTTGTCGTTGTCAATACAGGCGACGACTCGGCTCGAAACGTTCTGATATCCATTTTCCAAAGTGCGAGTTCCGGTTTTTACGGAAGTGGGTTGTCATCCATGGACACATCAAGCTTGCGATTGCGACGGGGCAAATCAGGGAGCGCTCAGAGAGTCAATATTGTAAAGACTCGTTTAAATCTTACATCTGGCATTCTTTCCTGCCTGGGTAATAACCCCATAGCATCCATGGATCTCGACTTAGGTGTATTGCTACCCGGTGATACCATTTATCTCGACTGGGAAAGTAATTCATGTTGTGTAAGTTCATGTTTCACGTCCTTTTACGCTCACAGGTGGAAGTTTACCACAGAGTGTTTTGATCAATGTAATACCAAGATTAGCCAAACTGAAAAGTGGGGGTCCACAGGTTACTATCACGGTTTAGCCATGACCAGTTATGGCCCGACTGATATAGTTGACAAAGACACCGCAAAGTTCCTATTCACAGTAACTACAGGAAGTTTGCTCGGGAATTCAACTAAATCAGTACTTGATGTTTATGTCGAACTACCTGGAGGATTAAAACACTCGTTGAATAAAACCGACGTAGAATTTAGAACTCATACCGGACAGACTTGGACTCCCAACAGTGTAAAAATGGTGGGGGACAGTGTGCACGCACAGTTCAAAGGAAGAGTACCTATCAGCTTGGTCAATGCAGACTTAGTGCTGAACTTAATTGGTGATTGTTCTAACCTTTCGGTAAATAAAGCTGTCAACTTCAATCTTAATGTGAACTATACACCGGATGCTACGTGCAGCAACGCCTGTGTTTTTAGGAATTTTTGTTATACCGGTTCGATTAAGGTCCACTGTGATAAACAGTGTAGCAGCGGTTTGCGATTTAGTGATTTCTCTGTTGAGCGAATTAGCTATGGATTAGCTGATAATGACAACAATGGATTACCGGATGCTACGGGTTCGTTGGATATGGATAATATACGAACAGAAAGAGCTACATATGGCGATACTGTCCAAACCGTATTTAGGGGCAAGATTAATGCGTTGGGTAGTGTAACGACATGGAAACACCTGACGGCAAGTTCGTACATTCCGTATGGTAAATATCTGGCAGTAGCCGATGCACGGATTCGAATATTTAGAGGTGGCAAGCAACTTTACTCATGTAATGATATTGGTTCAAGCTACGCAACGGTAGGTAATCATCGCACCTTTGAATTTGATTTAGGTGTGTCGGCGCTAATAAGCGCAAAATGTCCACTGTACAGTGGTTTTAGTTACACCACCAAAGACAGTATTGAGTTTATTGTCAAGTATACGGTTGCAGAAAACCCTGGTAACTTCTTAAGCGAAATAGAGCTTACCAATAGTTTCTATTTGCATACCAGAGCGAATCCACCGGCAAACCAGCGTTATCAATGCGACTCGTTTTCCGGAAAGTTCGTTCTACTTGGATCTTACTTTACAAACTGTTGTAGAGGTGTCTATAGCTCAAAAGGCTGTGATGAACTGGTTGTGTCACAGAACTATTATCTCTCGGTTGGACGATGTTGCAGTAACTATGCAGGGGGTAATATTTTCCCGAGAGAGTATCGTAAATGGGCGCGTGCGGATATTCTGTACGTTATCCCACCAGTGGGTTTCGATATTACGCGAGTGCGGGTTTACGATTACCGTACAGCCGGGACTGGGGGCAGAGCTTATCGCTTTATAGATTCCGTCAAACAAACGGGTCAGCGTGGCGATACTCTTGAGTTTGATATCTCGAGCTATTTTGATGATCAAGGAGGAGCGTTTGAAGCCAGTGATGATGGGTTTTATGGAGTTTGTTATTACACTTTACGACCCAACTGTGAAGCTCGTAAAGGATATTCGAACATATACTACGGGTATAGATTAAAAGAATTAGGCTTCATGGGTAACGGATACCAGACGGTGTTCAACCCAGTGCATAGAGACGAGATTTTGTATGAGCCACCTGATGTGACCATCACAACACTCTCAGATGATGTGAGTGCAGATTCGGATACTGCTGTTTGGCAAGTTAATATTACGAATGCGTCATCCACGGCAGGTTCAGAGAATGTTTGGTTGTCTTACGAAGACAATGGTAATACTCGTATTGAATCTATTGTAGATGTGAGCACGGGAAAGCCGGTTCAGGTAGATAACAAGATCTTTCAATTAGGCGACTTAAACTCTCTTAAAAGTAAGTCGTACTTGATACGTGCTGTTTACACCAGTTGTGATCGGGATAGTTTTAAGTTGTATCTGGGCCATGATTGTCGCGACTATCCGGATAGTTTAGCTAATGCAGCGTGTATAGGAATCGAAAAAACACTTTACTATACACCCAAAAACACATTGCTCACTCCCGAAGTTAGCCTGAGCGACACAATTATTGATCTATGCTCGGATGTGTATTTTGACGTTACCGTAAAAAACTTGGGCAGCGCACGTGCGTTTGATTTAAGTCTGGACTTGTTCTTGCCAGAGGGATTTGTTGTGGCTGATTCGGCCTGGGTGTATCTAACTGCTCTGAACGACTCGTTTTTAGTTTCTAACCCAACCAATTTAGGGGCTGGCAAGTATCGATGGGATATTTCCTCGAATAGTTCTTACTTGAAAACAGAGGGATTGAAAGGTGTTACAGCAGGAGGTGTGAATGAATATACTATACGCTTCCCGTATACAACCAACTGTGATTTTGTAAGTTCAACCTATTTCCTCGTAAGACCGGGAGGAAAGTTGCGCTGTGGTGATGACGTACTTAGTAACTACGCTGCGAGTAGACCCGTGGATATCACAGGCATTGTTAAACCGTACTTCAGTTATGTAGAATTTGAAAAAGAGCCGGTTAATGTTTGTAATTATAATGGCGACAATCAAATTGCATTCTTGAATCTAGGTCCGGATACCACTGGAGTAAACGATTATGTCCAGCTAATCTTACCCAAGGGAGTGTACGTTGATACCAACTATATAGTAAAACGCCATAACGCACCTACATCTGGAGCAAAAATCGAGAACACTTCTCGCTATGTCGCCTCTTGGAAGATTCCATCGGGCATCCAACCTGGGGATTCGGTTGTTTTTGATTACAGAACTTTTGTTGTGCCTTCAGAACTAAGCTGCGGACCTACTCAGATTTACCTTCAATCAGTTGTTTCTCAGCCCGCACTTTGCGTAAGAGATAGCTCTATTTGCCTAATAGACGTAAGTACGAGTTCTGACTTACAATTAGATTCGATAATTAAAGGAGACTACTTTATAAATGTAACCAGTGCTCAATCTACAGCAACATCAAACGGAGAGTTGATTCAGTTGAGTTACAGAATTTCTAATACAGGAGCCTTAAAGGACAGCGGAATCGTATTCCCGGTAAAAATCGTGGCAGATACCAATGGAAATGGGATTCAAGATGTTGGAGAAGAAACTGTTTATGCTGATACACTAATACAACAAATAGATTGGAATTGGATCTCCCGAACGATTTCATTTGAAACAACATCATTCAATACGTGCAACTTGCTGTTTGTTGTAGACTCAACAAATTGCGTATGTAGTCCAACGTATCAACCCGTTGGAAGAATCCACTTGGTGAACGCCGGAAGAGATACCATTGCTTGTAGTGATGTCGATATATCTATCGGTTCGCCATCCATGCCGGGAGCGCAGTATAAATGGCTTAACCCCACTTGGATAGCTGACGCGGATTCTTCGAATACTTACTTCAACGCAAAGAATACAACATCGGACAAAAAGGATTACCGATTGATATTAGAGACCGACCGAGGAGATTGTAAATCGTACGATACAGCATGGATTACATTATACCCGGCCATTATCATGGATTTGACCGACACAATTGACATATGCTCGGGTGATCGAGTATTGATCGGAGAGTTGCCAAGTGGAGGAGAGGGTTTTAAAACGTATCAATGGTCGCCAACAGATAGTCTTTCCAACCCTAATGGTGTAAAGCCATTTGCTAACCCGTCAAAATCAACATTGTACTCCATATCCATAATTGATGATGCAGGATGTTTCATTGAAGACTCCACCATGGTTATGGTTCGTCAAACACCGTCAGCGAAAATTAGTTTTTACGACACGTGTGTGAACGTTGGATACGATATTAGAAATGCAACCACGCTAGGCGAAATTGGTTTAGACAGTTTTGCTTTTGTGTTTGATAATGGAACAATTGTTATCAACTTAAATCCGGGCTTCACACCAAAAGTGGATAGTGTTGTCG
>CAJXLR010000139.1 GCA_913056425.1 uncultured Bacteroidota bacterium | reverse complement strand
ACAGATGGTGGACAACAGCAGTAATGCGTTTAAGTATATTCCACATGGGATTGATTGTGAGCGTTGTCACGGTCCCGGAAGCATTCATGTGAACTATCGCAAAAGCGGGAATTATCCGATGGACGGATCAATTGACTACACCATCGTAAATCCGTCGGATTTAACTTGGGAGCGCCAGATTGATGTTTGCCAGCGATGCCACTTACAAGGCAACAATGTATTAAAATCGGGTAAGACGTTTGCGGATTTTAAACCCGGAATGGTGCTGAGTGACGTATTTGAAATATTCCTTCCGGAGTATGAGGGCAACGATGGCCAGTTTAACATGGCGAACCATTCAGACCGATTCCAATCCAGTTTGTGCTTTACAAAAGGAGGTGGCTATACATGTATATCGTGTCACAACCCTCATGTAAGTGTTCAAGCAACCAATCATGCTGTATTCAATAAAACATGTATGGATTGCCATTCAACCGAGACATGTACCGAAACAATGGTTCGGCGTAATCAAAAACAAGACGATTGCGTCACATGTCACATGCCTTCCAGCTCAACGGAAGATATCCCACATGTGAGCGTGCATGAACACAAGATTGGAATATACGATTCAACCTATTCGGCCGTGAATCATCAGGCTGACCCCGTTGGGTTATACAGTGTAAATAACAAAAATCCATCTGTAGAGACACAGATTAGAGCGTATTTAACCTACTATGAAAAGTTCGACCCTAAACCGGTTTATCGCCACAAAGCCCGTGAATTGTTGAACAGCTATTCATCACCCAGCTTGGAGATTCATTATGCATACCAAACACAAGATTGGAAGGAATTAATTAGCCATGTAAGTCCAACGCTAACATCAGCGGATGCCATGACATGCTACCGCATTGCAAAGGCTTTTTCCTCGACCGGAAACGATAAAGAAGCAGCCAATTGGTTGGAGCTTGCCGTCTTGAGAGATCACCTCAATTTTAAGTTTCTCAGTGAACTTGGCTCGGTGTACACAAAACTGAAACAGTTTGAAAAAGCTGAAGAGGTTCTCCTTAAATCCTATGCTGGATTCAATGAATACAATCCTACACTTAACAACCTCGGATATTTGTATACCCTTAACGGAAGTTATGGCAAGGCATCACTTTATTTACGCAAAGCAATAGCGCTAAATCCGGATGACATAAAAACAGTTGAGAACTTAGTGTTGTTGTATTCGGTGACGACGAATCAAGAGAAAGAAAAGCAGTGGCTGAAGTATCTACTTGACCTAGATCCGATGCATGAGATTGCTCAGCAACGTTATACACAATTGTCAGGAGTCTGATAACTGAAATCCACTGTATTTTTGTACCCGAAAATTGATCGATCATGGCGATTATAATTACAGACGAATGTATCAACTGCGGCGCGTGCGAGCCGGAGTGTCCAAATAATGCGATTTACGAAGCTGGTGCCGACTGGGCAATTTCAGACGGAACCGGTGTAACCGGATTATATACGCTCGAAGGTGGTGTTGAAACCACTGCAGACGAGCAACACAAACCAATTTCAGACGAAGTATATTACATCGTTCCGGACAAGTGTACCGAATGTCAAGGATTCCACGAGGAGCCACAATGTGCTGCAGTATGCCCGGTAGATTGTTGTGTTCCGGATCCGGATAGAGAGGAAACCGAGGAAGAACTCTTGGCTCGGAAAGAAAGACTCCATCTGTAATGACCAAACGCGGTCAGTGCTTTCTCTCTGTAATTCCAGTTCGATCTGAGCCTAAAAGTCAGTCTGAAATCGTAACTCAACTGCTTTTTGGTGAGCGATACGAAGTCGTTGAAGCAGGGGAGGAGTGGACCAAAATCGTGACGGAATACGATTCGTATCCCGGTTACATTAGTTCAAATCAGTTTCATAACGTTGAGTTCGAACAAGGTGTAGTTCAATCTTCTGAACTTATACACAACTATCAAGGTATTCAAGTGCCTCTTGGTGGCGAGTTACCAAATGCACTAAGCGTGCAACCCAGTCAAAACCGTTTGCTGGATACAGCATCGTTATTCTACGGAAGTCCATACCTATGGGGTGGTAGAACATTTATGGGAATTGATTGCTCAGGATTTGTGCAAGTGGTACACAAAGCACACAACATCAAGCTTCCGCGTGATGCGTCCCAACAATACATGAGAGGTGAAGAAGTGCCATTGGACTCAGCGGAATACGGTGATTTGGTGTTCTTCGAAAACGCAGAAGGAAAAATCCACCATGTTGGCATTTATGGTGGCAGAGGTGACATCATTCACGCTTCCGGTTCTGTGCGAGTAGATCGTTTAACCGAACAAGGAATCGAACACTCAGAATCGGGTAAGGTTACACACAAACTCGCAGGTATCCGTCGGTTACTTTAAAACTTGCATAATCATAGCCTTTTGGGCATATTGCACATCAACAAAAAGGATTATGAAACGAATTATTGGGTTTTGTTTATTTCTAATTTCAAGTATTGGGGTGTTTGCTCAAGAAAGTGCAGAGTCTGCAGAAGAGATGGGCTTGGATGAGCGCATTAACAAATGGTTTGAGCCAATCGCAGATACCTGGGAAAGTATAGTTCTTTACCCAATTACATTCACAGAAGACTATCAAATCCCAATCGTCGTAATCCTTTTGGTAGTAGGTGCCCTGTTCTTCACGCTTCGGTTCTCTTTCATCAACATTCGTCGGTTCCCGCTGGCTATAAACACGGTACGCGGTAAGTACGACGAATTGGACCAACATGGAGTAGAGAAGACGGAATTACGCGTTGAAGAAGGTGACGTATTAGATACGATTAAAGACGAGAGTCAAGAAGGAGAGGTGAGTCACTTTCAAGCTCTTGCGACTGCAGTTTCAGGAACTGTAGGACTTGGAAATATTGCCGGTGTAGCCGTCGCGATTGCAATGGGAGGTCCGGGTGCCACGTTTTGGATGATTGTCTGCGGATTAATTGGTATGTCAACCAAGTTTGTCGAATGTACACTTGGTGTTAAATATCGCGACGTGGGTGAAGATGGAACGGTGTACGGTGGTCCAATGTATTATTTGCGAAAAGGTCTAGCGTCTACAGGTATGCCCGGTTTAGGGAAAGTGTTGGGAGTGTTATTCGCAATTCTATGTGTAGGAGCATCATTTGGAGGTGGAAATGCCTTCCAAAGTAACCAGGCGACTATGCAAATCGCAACGCTGTTCAACTTAACCGGTGGCTCAACAGGAGTAATCATCGGTTCAATTTTAGCTATACTAGTTGGAATTGTAATTATTGGTGGTATCAAACGTATTGCTAGCATTACAGAGAAGATTGTGCCGTTTATGGCCGGTATATATGTGGTGGCGTCGTTGATAATCATATTTGCGAACTTCTCGAACATAGGGACAGCATTTGGACAAATCATTTCCGGAGCGTTTACTCCAATGGCCGGAATAGGCGGTATGGTAGGAGTTTTGATTATAGGATTTCAACGTGCTGCATTCAGTAACGAGGCAGGAGCCGGATCAGCTGCCATTGCCCACTCAGCTGTTCGGACAAAGTACCCTGCAAGTGAGGGCGTTGTTGCACTGTTAGAGCCGTTCATCGATACGGTTTTGATTTGTACCATGACAGCGTTGGTTATCATCTTCTTTAATATGGATGGGGCATTTACGTACGGTGAAGTAGGAGGTGGAAATGTTGTATTAAGCGCAACCGGAGAATCTGTTGGTGGTGTCGATTTAACTTCGATGGCATTTGAAAAAGTGATTCCGGGTTTTTCTATTGTGTTGACCATTGCAATAATTCTGTTTGCTTTCTCAACGATGATTTCATGGTCGTACTACGGATTGCAAAGCTGGAAGTACTTGTTTGGTCGCGGAAAGACAGCTGACTTGGTATATAAAGTGATTTTCTTGCTTTTCGTTGTAATTGGTGCTTCAACCACTCTAGACGCAGTGGTTAAATTCTCTGATGCGATGATCTTAGCGTTAGTTTTCCCGAACATGGTAGGTCTTTTATTATTGTTTCCGAAAGTGCGCGAAGAGTTAAAACGATATCTTGACGCTATCAAAGAAAAAATAAACTAATGGGAAGTGAGCTTTCATCCGAGTTTAAGACGCTCCTGATATTATCGGAGATACTAATTCCGGTAATAATATTTATAGGTGCGTACTTCATTCTAAAACCTACGTTTTTTCCAGATAAGAAGAAGGACGAAAAAGCCGACGAGACGGAATCTTAATGCGATACTAGTCCGTCTACTACAGAGCTAGTCTTGTTTCACTAGCCCAAGTGCAAATCTTAGATCACCCATCAAAATTGAAGCGGGTTTGTATCCAACGATTCGCAACAGTACTTCCTGATTCTTCGGATTGATAATCAGAATGGTTGGGTACTCAGATACAGTGTAGTGTCTGCGAATGCCTAAAGAGTCGTTATCTATGTTGAGCCGAACAGCGAGAAAATGCGTGTTGACCAAGTTAGATAAACTTGAGTCTTGAAATGTGGTTTGTTCCATTTGTTTGCATGGAGCACACCAATCGGCCATAACATCCACAAACACCAGTTTGTTGCTATCACGAGCTTCGTTTTTGGCTTGCGGAACGTTTAAATCAGAAAAGGCAATTTGACCGGAAGACGTATTGAACATCAACCCGAATAATAAAATTGAAACGAGGCGAAACCACGTTGGCATTACTCTGAGGCTTGGAACAAATTCCGTTTAAATAGAAGGAGTGAAACCAGTCCTACCGAGATAGCAGCATCGGCAATATTGAATATAGCACTGAAGAAAGTGAACGATTTACCTCCCACCACTGGTAACCAACTTGGGTAAGTTCCACTAAACAATGGGAAATAGAACATGTCTACAACTTTCCCCTGGAAGTAGGGTGCATAGCCTTTATCACCGGGATTCCAATCCGCCAGCATTCCGGGAATGCTCTCTGTGAACCACTGACCGTAGAATACACTGTCTATGATATTTCCTAAAGCACCGCCTAGAATTAGTGCAAGTAAGACCATGGTGCTTGCACTCGCAGACTTTTTAGCTTGGTAAACCAGGTAGTAAACAATCCCTAGTACCGCAACCATCCGAAAACTAGTTAAGGCCAATTTGCCCCACTGACCGGGTAATTCCATACCAAAGGCCATTCCCGGGTTCTCAGTGAAATGAAGTCGAAACCAATCGCCCATGACTTTGATTTCCCCTAATGTGCCAACCGTCATGCTGGTTTTAACCCAAAATTTGAGTAATTGATCCGCGAGGAGCACAAGGGCTACTACAGAAATGGCGAGTACCATTCTGCGTTTATACAAGTTTGCGTTGGTGGTTTCCAATTACTTGTATTGGTTCACCTTTGCAGCCATACTTTGAGTAGTATGTGGTACAGCTCTCAAACGCTCTTTAGAGATTAAGTTGCCTGTAACCCGACAAATGCCATACGTTCGGTTTTCGATACGCACTAAAGCGGCTTGTAAGTTTTGAATGAATTTTTTAAGACGAGCTGCCATCTGTGAGATGCTTTCTTTCTGCAAGGTAGAAG
>CAJXLR010000138.1 GCA_913056425.1 uncultured Bacteroidota bacterium | reverse complement strand
TAGAACATTACAAAGCATTGGGATTCTTACTGGTCGGTTCGTAGGTGATGAATCTTGTCGGTTGGATGGTAGAAGGGGACTGGCTGTGGATTTACAACACCAACCCGTACATCAAGTATCAGATAGAGAGTGCCGCCAAGAAAGAAAACATATGCGGACATGGGACCTGGAATCATTACCTGGATTCCTTACCGTGGGTTATGGGTAATCTTCGACTCTTACTCTTTGCACTAGGGATAGGACTTCTAACACTTGCGTTCCTACGCGATCGTAAAAATACCAATCTGGCACTTTTGTTCTGGCTTGTGTTAGGCAGTTATGCATTGTACTTCTTTGTCCACTCCGCCATTTGGTACAAAGGCGTGATGGGAAGTTGCGGATACCAACGAGTTTTAGTTGTCATTTCGCCCTTAGCAACTTTGGTAATCTTGTATGCCTTAGATTTTGGTTTAGGATGGCTTAGAGATATTCTACCGAGGAGAATGCATCATTTCATTGTGGTTTTGGGTCTCTTATGTAGTGGATGGATGATTTATGAACCGTATGACACGTACAAGGGTAAATATCCAATTGACATAAGTGACGAACAAAAGCTGTTTGTAGAAGCTGCAGAGTGGTATAACCAGCAGGACTACGATGATCGTATGAAGTACTTTTTATATCCGTACTTCAATATTTTAACCGACATCGACCCTAAGGATACAGATCACTTTATAGAACTGTGGTCGTTCGATGCCCGTTACGCTCCAGTTGGAAGTATTGTTATTTGGGATGGTCATTTTGGGCCAAACGAAGGGAATGTGCCACTGGAATTACTTGATAAACATCAGGACTTCACCAGATTAAAGTCATTCATTCCGGCCAAACCATTTAAGACCTTGAACGATTATAACTTTGAAATACATGTATTCGAGCGTACAGGTGATGCTGAATTACATCGTTAATCAGCACAATTATGAAAAGACATATTTTTAAACTCAGCATCTTATTTTCGACCATCGTCTTTGGTTTGGGCATCGCATTTACCGGCTGTGACGACGACCCTGTCGAACCAACCATAGAAAAACCGGACATCTCTATCAATTTCAATCACGTGTGGGAGGGAGCCGACCTAGAAATGGGTAAATGGTATGTTACCGAACCGGGAGACAGCTTTCAGCCTAGCTTGAACAAATACCACATCAATAACATTTATTTGGTTACGACCGAGGGCGATGACGTAATGGTTAAAGATTGGGACATGATTTCATACCCAGATGAAGGGAATAAAAATATCAAACTAACCGGTGTTGAGGACAAGGTGTTTAACAAAATCAAGTTCACCATTGGGGTGGAAGACTCTCTAGCGAATTATAATGGAGAATTAAATAACCTTTTTGTTGACCCAATGTATTGGGGAATGGCCAACGGATACATCAACATGAAAGTTGAAGGTAGATATGTGAAGACCGATAAATCAATTGGTGATGTCTATCTACACATTGGAGGATATGCCGGTGATCAGCAGACCGCTTATGTAATTGAGCTGAACTTAGCTCAGAATACACGCATGGCGATTGGAGAAAATGAAATTAATATCAACGTTGATTTGGCTCAGTTTTTCTATAACCTAAACGATATCTCGCTGCAGCAGTATAACTTGCTACACATGCCAGGAGCAACAGCGGTGATGATTTCTAAAAACATCCCAACGATGTATAGTGTAAAACAATAACCTAGTAGTCGCTCGCTAGCTCATTTTCTCGGTTTGCATCCAACCTCAATAACAAGAAGAGCAATACGGTAAAAGAGATTAAACTGGACCCACCGTAACTAAAAAAGGGGAGAGGTATACCAATCACCGGCGCTAGGTTGATCGTCATACCGATGTTTATCAGAAAGTGGAAAAACAGGATACTCAGTACGCAGTACGCATAAACTCGACTGAACTTACTGCGCTGTCGTTCGGCTAAGAATGATATCCGTAAAAACAGCAGAACAAAGAGGATAATTACAACGGTACTGCCAACCCAACCAAACTCTTCTCCAATTGAAGTGAAAATAAAATCGGTGTGTTGCTCCGGAACAAAATCCCCCTTGGTTTGAGTTCCCTGCAAGTATCCTTTACCCAATAATCCACCTGAGCCAATTGCTATTTTCGATTGATTCACGTTGTAACCTAAACCTTGCGGATCATCCAACAAACCAAGCATAACTTGTATGCGTTTTTGTTGGTGAATCTGAAGTACTCTGGTGAAACCAAAATCAACCGCTTTTGAAAACCCAATACAAATCGCCAGAATTAGCCATAGGTTCCTCAATATCCGAGTATTGGTGTAGACAAAGGCAGATATAATCGCCCCGAGAATCACCAATGTAATGATGAGCGCTACGAAGCCAAATGCAATGGTTAAAACGGCTATAGCAATCGATACGATACCGATAACCAGAATAGTACCGGAAAGGCCCTCTCTGTAAAGAACCATCACAAACGAAAAGAAAACCAAGCCAGATCCGGCATCACCTTGTAATATGATCAAAACAATAGGCAATAGTATAATCCCTGCCGTAATCATTTGGTAGCGTCGACTCTTCATGTCGGTATCTATGTCGCTCACATATCTGGCAAGCGCCAGAGCCACACCAAACTTGGCAAACTCGGCGGGTTGCAGCCTAAAGCTCCCTATTGAAAACCAAGAACGGGCACCATTTACTTCCGTCCCTAGAAACATTACCAGAACCAGCAAAACCATGAAAATCGCGAAAATCGGATAGCTGAACACTTCGAAGAAACGGACATCCATTAGGAATAGCACTGCTCCAATAGTGAGTGAAACAGCAATCCAAATTAATTGCTTGCCATACTTGGTGCCGAAATCTAAACTAAATGATTCTGCACCGTGCGACGATGAAAAAATGGCCATAAAACCAATCGCTACAAGTATTAGGTAAAGGAATAATGTAATCCCATCTATCTTCGATTGTCCGTAGATTCCCTCGCTCATTTGACAATCTTGATTTCGGTGTTAAACATCTTTTCTTCCAAGAATGGTCGTTGACTCACGGTATCACGATTTAGGTATTTCTCAATCATGAGCGTACACATTGGAGCGGCCCACGTAGCACCATATCCGGCATTCTCAACAACTGTTGCAATTGCAATCTTCGGATTGTCCTTTGGAGCAAACGCAATAAACAAACTATGGTTTTCACCGTGTGGGTTTTGAGCCGTACCGGTCTTTCCGCAGATATCTATGCCCGGAATTTTTACGTACGCACCGGTTCCTTGCAGCATAACCTTATTCATACCGTCTACCACTACATCAAAGTGTTTTTGCTCTATACCTAGCTCATGTTTTTCTTTGAACATGGCCGGAACACTGTCACCTTTGATAAAGTGAGGGGTGTAGTAATAACCTCTATTTGCTACCATGGCAGCCATGTTAGCCATTTGAAGCGGACTTAACAACAACTCACCTTGCCCAATAGACATCGAAATAATCCGGGCATAATTCCATCGATTTTTACCATGAATTCTATGAAAGTGTTCTGCTTTCGGAACGTTACCGGGTTTTTCGGCACTGATATCCGTACCTAACTTTTGACCAAGACCCATGCGGTCTAGATAGGACTTCCAGTTGTTATAGCCGTCTTCGATGTTCTCAAACCTATCTTGATGCAATATCTCTCGGTAGAGATTGCAATAGAAGGCGTTGCAGGATGTCTGAATACTATAGCCAACATTGGGACTCGGTGCGTGCCCATGACAACGCACCGTTAACGATCCCAGATGAAATCCACCATTACACCGGAATCGAGTGTTTGGTGTGATAACTCCTTCTTGCAATCCAATTAAGGCCATAAACACTTTGAATGTTGAACCTGGTGGGTAGTTAGAGTTTACGGCTCGATTTATTAGTGGTTTGCTCTTGTCACGTAGCAATGCGTTGTAGTTCTTGCTCAAGTTTTTCATAGAGAACATCTCCGGTTTGTATCCTGGCGAGGTTACCATTGCCAAAATTTCACCTGAAGATGGTTCTATGGCGACGATACTTCCCGTTTTACCGGCCATGAGCTTTTCGCCATATTCTTGGATTAAAACATCTAACGAAATGGGGAGTACCTCTCCAATTTTGGCTTCTACGTCGTTTGCTCCCCCTACATATCGTTCCTTCAGTCGTCCTGCATTGTCGCGCAAATACAACTGACGTCCTTTGATGCCTCGCAAATGTGTCTCATAGTATTTCTCCAGACCGCTTTTGCCGATGTATTCCCCAATATCGTAATAGTCTTCTGCGTCTCGCTCCAACTCAGTTCTGGAGATTTCAGCTACGTACCCGAGAGTGTGCGCCGCTATGTTGTGTTTATACTTCCGGTCTGATCGAGCTTCGATTGAGAATTGCTGGAATTGGAAAAGGCCTTCTTGTATCCGTGCAAAATCTGCGGAAGTAATGTTTTTCATAAAAACACCTTTTCCGTTGTACTGACTCTTTTTGGCTTTTATTAGGCGCTCCTCAACTTCTACCGAGTCCATCCCAACTAAATCGCAGAATCCGGATTTGTTGAATTTTTTTTCGCTAAAGGGGTAGTGAACAACTAAGTTGTAGGCGTCTTCATTAAAAACAATTATCTCACCGTTGCGATCTATGATTAATCCGCGGTCGGGGAATTCTGTTACCGTGCGAACGGAAAGACTCCTCGACTTCTTCGCATACGTGTCACTAATAACCTGGAGATAAAACAGCTTGGTAATCAAAATCAAAGCGAACACAACAATAATCAATCGGATTACTGTGCTTCGGTTTTGATTATAAGTCATTTGTGGATTGTCTGCTGGTGGTGAACAACAGTAACAAAATTAATAAAATAGCGAGCAGGGTGCTATACCCAATCTTCAACAATGTTGATCCGAAATGATTGAGGCTAAATTCTTCTAAAACAAGTAACACGAAGTGAAATACGAACGTGAAGATTCCTGTATACGCAAGTAACCACACTGTTTCGGTGTTGCCAAATCCGGGGCGAATCCCCGTTGATAGCCACTCTTTGTCTACAAATGAATTGAAATAGCTATAGCGCAAGAACATCACGAATACGGCTGCGAATGAATGAAGTCCAGGTGTGTATGAAAATGTATCAACTACAAAACCCAAAGCAAAAGCAATCAAATAGCTCAGCCAATGTTTCACGTTTATAGGCAGAGTCATCAATGCAATGATGTAAACCTGCGGATACATGTATTGATTCAGGTTAAGATTGTTCAAAACCAAAATCTGCAGCGCGAGTAAGCCTGTGGCAGAAAGAACAAATATGATCCAATCTCTACTGCTCATCGATGTACGGTTTTTCTAGTTCCTCCAATTCGTCTCTGAACCGATTCTTTATGATATATACTTCTCCCAACTGTCGCATGTCAGTCGCCAACTCAACCTCTATGTCCCAGTATTTGCCTTTCTCGGATTTTTCTACCGAGGAGACGTTACCAATTTTAATGTCCTTTGGAAAAAAGTGGCCGAATTCCGTTGTAGTAACTTCTTGCCCAACCTTTACTTCGTACAAATCA
>CAJXLR010000137.1 GCA_913056425.1 uncultured Bacteroidota bacterium | reverse complement strand
TTGCCGCGCACCCAGACGACGCAGAACTTTCTTGCTCCGGCGCGCTTTTACTGCACAAAAAACGAGGTTTTAAAATTGGCATCGTTGATTTAACCGAAGGTGAACTCGGCACACGTGGTACTCCGGAAATTCGGAAACAAGAATCTGATGCGTCGAGTCAAATCTTAAACTTAGATGTGCGTGAGAATCTTAAACTCGCCGACGGGTTTTTCAATCAAACGGAAGAGAGTTTGAAGAAAGTGATTTACGCAATCCGGAAATATCGTCCAAGAATTGTATTGGCCAATGCCGTTTCGGATCGACACCCAGACCATGGGAATGGTGCTGCTCTGGTATCACGAGCATTCTTTCTTAGTGGGTTGGTAAAAATCGAGACATTTGACAACGGGCAACTTCAAGAACCTTGGAGACCTGAGAACATATACCACTACATTCAGTTCCGACACATTAAACCAGACTTTGTGGTAGACGTGAGCGATGTTTGGGACAAGAAAATGGAAGCTATACAAGCCTTTAAAAGCCAATTTTTTGATCCTGCTTCCGATGAACCTAAAACCCTCATATCATCCAAGAAGTTTCTCGACTACATAGAAGCTCGAGGCAAAGAATTTGGCATGGCAATCGAAGTCCCATATGGTGAAGGCTTCACTGTTGAAAGACCTCTGAATGTTCAGGACATCACTTCAGTCTAGTCGTCAAGCACAACCGTAACGAGTTTTCTCCAACTCCCTCGCCCTCCGTTGAGCGTTAAATACTGAACGTTGATCACGTAAATTCCCGGAGCAACGGGCACTTGACTATCAACCACTTGCCAGGTAAAAGCTCGGCCATCAGAAAACAACTCTTGGTCTAGACCTTTGAATACCAGGCTACCAGATAAGTCTGTGATTGTAAACCGACCAACTGTCCCGTCCGGTAGACCATTTACCTGTATGGTCACATCATCAGCAATTCCATCCCCGTTAGGAGAAACCGGATCACTTACGAGTGTAAAATAATCTGCAGGGTAAGAGCTCCGAACGCGATGAAAACCGGGAGTAGCAAAATCGTCAAGTGACGAGGACGATGTCCAGAAATTCTTTTCAGATTCCACATAGGTTAATTCTAGTCTTATTCGCTCTAAACTAACACCCTTGGTTTGAGCAAGTAATTCATGATGGTGATCATCATCATAGGCAACCGTATCTATTGATTGCCCACTTTTGTTGAATAAGCCTATGAGCGCCCCATCATTGGGCAAAGTCATCCACGACGACAACTCAACTACGTTTTCTGTTACCGTTTTATGGTACTCGTCAATTAACAAGTTCTTGTCGTTTGTCAAGGCTACAACCTCACCCGGATGGACTAATCGATCAACCTGAATTGGGTTTGTCAATTGCCATTTGTCGACAAACTTCCTACCCAAACGTAAGTATGAAAGCTGGATGGTCATATTACTCACGTTCTTTATCTCAACAAACTCAAGTTCCTGATACCCGTTGTATAGAATTTCACTTACCAAAACATCGCCTGCTTGCGGTGTCGCCGGCAAGGCCACAAGAAGACTTGTATCAACAGAACGGTTTCCTGCACAATCCAGTGTTGCAGGAAGTCTAACCTCAAACTTTTTACCGATTTCGGGAGGATCTACCCACTCAAAAACCAACTTAACATCGAAACTTTTTAACGGATGTAAGTTATTCAACTCGGCAATGGATTCTTGAAACGCGTCAACATCCTCGATCTTCTCTGAAAATGATAACACCAAGCTGTCTTTACTCACGAAAACACCAACGACAAAAGGTGCAACCGTGTCTAAAAGCCGAATGTTATGGGAGTTCATTTCTCCTGGACTGCCACCCAAGACATTATTAGAAAACTCAAACAAGTTTGGATGATCACAATCAAAATTCACATCAACTCGTTCCAAACTAAAGCCCCCGTCTCGCTTCCACTCCGGAGAATAATTCTCAATGTCATAAACAACTTCATCGATTAAAGCGTGGTCTGAATTTACGAGTTGCAAATAATCCGAACCGTTGTTCAACGCAGGTAAATTCACATATATAACATTAGGCCACCTGTTGGTTGAGGAGGAGTCTTTGAAATCAACGAGGACTACAAAGGAGTCGACAGGCAAAACACGTGAAGGAAGAACTGCCGTCTCCCGTGAATCACTCAACGTCCAATCTGTTAAATCTACATGTCGGCCTCCCCGATTGTACAACTCAATGTATTCAACCTCGGGTAAACCAACGGATGGCGACGGATCACTCATCCACTCACTGATCACCAAATCTTTCAACTGAGTCAGTCCGGTTTCCCAATAATGAATCCAGAGAATCGTATCTGATGGGATATTGCCAAGCTTATCTCGAAAACCTGCAAAACGGATATCAAGCTTTCCAGACGAGAGTTGACCATTGAACCAAAACTTCACTGCCTTGCCGGTGATCTTGTGGCTTGCTTCCATAGAACCAACGCGAATCGCTGCCTCAGGTGTGGAATAAATACCCTCAGAAAAGTGAGCAACGAATGTATCGTTGCGCACCCATGCTACGTCTTGAACGATAGGGGGTTGATGATCTATTCGCCATGGACCGACATAAACACTGTTCAACTTGTGTTTATAGAAGAATGAGGCTGTCGATTGATGCACCTCCCATCGAATCTTTGGACTACCGTTGTGCAAAAACCAATTCCATTGGCCTACCTCATCATAATTCATAACCTCTTTGTTGAAATAGCTAAACTCAAACGTTTGTCCGGCTCTCCGGATTCTAATAACAGATTGAAATTTGTGTGTTTCGCCCGATGGCCCATGCCATAACAACGAATCTTGTGATGCGCCAGTAGCTACAAATACCGAAATACGATCTTTGGGTCCTCCAATCTCTAGATAGACCGACTGACTACTATCCTGAACCAGATAAATTCGGATCTTATTGACCGATGATGTATTGATATTCAAATCGACATCAAACTCCCATTCGGTCGAATCTTTCAGATGAATTGCATGCTCTACGTAAAAGACATCATTCGTGGTAGAGCTGTTACTCACCAATGAGCTTTCCTTGACTTCAAACTTTGCTCGATCACCTATCCATTGCGTTGGGAGATTTGACCCGTTGGGTAGTTGAAAATCCTCCCAAAGTATTTGTGCATGTCCATACTCAGGTCGAAAAATGGCAAAAAGAACGAAAATCAGCCTGAGCTGTTGTAAGAATTTCATGGTTTAGAGGTTTGTATTTGAATTTAACAATTCTGTTTCAAACGCTCATAGAAAGTATAACTTTGCCGACTTACAATTTTGGCTGCTGAAAAAGACATATTTGAACACGGTTCGATCCAAATAATTGGGGCTCGCGAACACAATCTTAAGAACGTTAGTCTCACCATTCCTCGAGGAAAAATGGTGGTTTTCACAGGCTTGAGTGGAAGTGGCAAATCATCCCTTGCCTTCGACACTATTTTTGCTGAAGGTCAGCGCCGTTACATGGAGACATTCTCTGCTTACGCACGTCAGTTCATTGGCGACATGAAACGTCCGGATGTCGACAAAATAGAAGGCTTGAGTCCGGTAATCGCCATCGAGCAAAAAACGGTGAGTAAAAACCCACGATCTACTGTAGGTACCATCACCGAGATTTACGACTTTCTGCGGTTGTTGTATGCACGTGCCGGAGACGCTTATAGCTATGTGACGAACAAGCCAATGATTCGCTTTAGCGAAGACCAAATCATCGATTTAATTCTGGCAGATTATTCCGATAAAAAAGTCGCTGTACTCGCACCCATTGTTAAAGGGAGGAAAGGTCATTACCGCGACCTATTCGAACAATATGCCAAGAAGGGGTATTCCAAAATGCGTATCGATGGCAAGATTGAGAAGATTGAACCGGGTATGCAGCTGGATCGTTACAAGGTGCACGACATCGAATTGGTGATAGATCGAATAGAGGTTTCCACCAATAATCGTTTCCGAATAACCGAATCGGTTAAATCGGCATTAAAATCTGGAAACGGTACAATGATGCTTTTCGATTTTGATTCGGAAGAAGTGCGTCATTTCAGCAAAAACTTAATGGATCCGGAATCAGGCATCGCCTACGACGATCCACAGCCCAACACCTTTTCATTTAACTCGCCTTATGGCGCTTGTCCGACATGTAATGGGTTGGGAACCATAGCAGACATTGATGAAGACCTGATCATCCCGGATAAGAAGCTGAGTATTAATAAAGGTGGAATCGCACCATTGGGTCAGTTCAGATCGAACTGGACATTCACGCAATTGCGTGCCATGGCCAAAAAGATGAAGTTCAGTTTGGCCGACCCTATAGAAAAAATTAGCCGAGAAGCTCTTGACACAATTCTTTTGGGAAGTGATCAAAAATTTGAAGTAACCTACACCTACTCAGGTGGCGGAAAACAAACCTACGAAACCACATTTAAAGGAGTTATCCCGATGGTGCAGAACTCGTACATGCAAAAGTCTCAGGACAGCTTGCACCAATGGGCGGATGAGTTTATGGTGATGCGTACGTGCTCCGACTGTGGAGGCTTTCGCCTCAAGAAAGAAGCTTTGCACTACTTCATAGGAGGAAAACACATTGGTGAACTGGGGGAGCTAAACATTTCTGAACTGGAAACATGGCTCAATGAGCTTGAAGACTTACTGAGTGACCGCCAAAAGGTAATTGCAACTGAGTTACTCAAAGAAATTCGTGATCGTGTTGGATTCCTTACCAATGTTGGTCTTGGCTACCTCAGCCTGAACAATCCGGCACGTACACTGTCCGGAGGTGAAGCGCAACGCATCCGACTGGCAACTCAAATTGGGTCTCAACTCGAAGAAGTGCTTTACATCTTGGATGAACCAAGTATAGGACTTCATCAACGTGACAATGCGCGTTTAATCGACTCGCTCAAACAACTACGCGACGTGGGGAATTCCGTTTTGGTGGTTGAGCACGACAAGGACATGATTCTTGAAAGTGACTTTGTAGTCGACATCGGCCCAAAAGCCGGTAAATACGGTGGTGAAATTATTGCCTCCGGGCCATGGAGAGATTTGAAAGACCTTCACACTGAGACTTCCGACTACCTTTCAGGTGCGAAGGAGATCGAAATACCTAAGAAACGCCGGAAAGGAAACGGCAAAAAAATCAGTTTAAAAGGCTGTACCGGGAACAACCTCAAATCTGTAGATGTAGACTTCCCACTGGGTAAATTCATTTGTGTAACGGGAGTATCGGGTAGCGGAAAAAGCACACTCATCAATGAGACGTTGCACCCAATTCTCTCAGAGCATTTATACAAGTCGCGTAAAAAGGCCTTACCGTACACCAAGGTGACCGGTATAAAAAGCATTGATAAAGTAATTAAGATTGACCAGTCTCCAATTGGGCGGTCACCTCGATCCAACCCTGCGACCTATGTTGGATTCTTCACTGACATTCGCTCCTTGTTTGCCGAATTACCCGAAGCAAAGATTCGTGGCTACAAGCCGGGTAGATTCTCATTTAACGTGAAGGGGGGAAGATGTGAGACTTGTAAAGGTGGTGGACGCAG
>CAJXLR010000136.1 GCA_913056425.1 uncultured Bacteroidota bacterium | reverse complement strand
ATTGGTATCACCCACATTTAGCAAAGAGAGACTTTTAGGTACAAACCCGATTTGTTACGCTATACCTGCAGGTGAGCGCGATCCCGTTGTTATAGACATGGCGACTTCAGCCGCTGCAAATGGTAAGTTGCAGATAGCTGAACGGAAAGGAGAAGAAATTCCAACAGGCTGGTTACAAGACAACGAAGGGAAAAATACAAACGACCCGAAAGGCCTGAAAGGTGGAGGAAGCTTGTTAACCTTGGGAAGTACTAAAGAAATGGGTAGTCATAAAGGCTATGGGCTCTCTGCTTTTGTAGATATTTTCTGTGGTGTTTTGAGTGGAGCAAACTATGGACCATGGGTTCCTCCTTTTGTTTCATTTCTCCCACTTGCTCCAGATATGCCGGGGAAAGGAATCGGGCATTTTGTTGGTGCTATCCGTGTTGATGGATTCCGTCCACTTGAAGAGTTTAACAAAAACATGGATCAGTGGATTGATCGATTTAAGTCGAGTGAAACCATTGAAGGGCAGGAAGAAGTAATTATACCCGGAGAACCTGAAAAAAGGCAAGAAGCTATTCGTCGTAATGAAGGAATCCCAGTAATCGACAAAGTTTATGACGATCTCCGTGACGTGGCGAAAGACCTGGGCGTGGAGTTTAATCTGTGAGCTAAATAACTCCCCATCGAACGAACGAATTCTATGACTTTCTTCCGATGATCACCATGTTCGGTGAAAAGACTACATCGTGCCAAGTACGTGCACTTGCAAAGAGTTGAATTTTCAGCATCAGTTTGGTTATCGACCAGGTAATTTTTCGGATAAATTCCTTCATGGGATTCTCGATGAACATAATCCCTTCCACCACTTGAACTGAATCAAAGCCTACTGACTTCATGATTTGATTTGCCGAACTTTTATTCAAAAACACTTCGTGAGTAAAATCCGCAAATGCAAATGCCGAAGCAAGCGGTGCGTCCATATTCGGAGTTCGAAATATTACCTGGCCGCCTGAATTAAGCTTGGTTTGAACCAACTGCAAGAACTCGATCAGCTCATCCTTACCTAAGTGCTCGATAAGATCTACTGCGAATATCAAGTCGAAACCCTCATTTTGTTTATCGAGGAATGACTTAGCATCGCCCTGAACCACATTCTTGACACCAAATTGTGCCGCCATCGCAACTTGTTCCTCACTCAGGTCAACTCCGTACGCTTTAGAAAAACCCAACTCACTGAGAGCGGCAAGCAAGGAACCAGAACCACAACCGATATCTAAAACCCTTAAGTTTCTATTGGCGGGAACGTGGTTTTTAAACTCACGAACAAAGTATCTTTTCTGCTGGTCAAAGTGTGCTTGTTGCTTGTCCTTGTCGGTAGTACCGGCATGGTTTGAATAGTAGTTTTGATAGAGTGTTTGTCGGTACTTGTACATCACTTATGGTTTTGCAAACATAGCTTATTTTTGCCTATGCTTCCCTTGTGCAAACACCCTGATTTACTGGAAGCCGGATGTGACGAAGCTGGGCGTGGATGCTTGGCGGGACCGGTGGTTGCAGCTGCCGTAATTCTGCCAAAAAACTTCACATCGGAACTGATGAATGATTCCAAAAAATTGAATCGTAAGCGTCGGGACGAATTGCGAGAGATAATTGAAGAGCGTGCACTCACGTGGGGTGTTGGAATTGTTTCCCATGAAGAGATCGATCAAATCAACATCTTGAACGCTTCCATACTGGCCATGCACCGTGCACTAGAACAACTCAAACCAGTCCCCGAATACATAATGGTGGACGGAAATCGGTTTAAACCGTTTGGTGCAATTCCACATGAGACGCTGGTAAAGGGCGATGGTAAACTTCAGAATATTGCCGCCGCTTCTATACTTGCCAAGACACACCGAGATGATATCATGACTAAATTGCACGAGGAGTTCCCGGTTTTCAATTGGAAACAAAATATGGGCTATCCAACCCCCAAACATCGTAAAGCGGTAGGTGAACACGGTAGGTCACCTTTTCACCGCAAAAGCTTTAAAATAAAAGATCCACAACTTAGCCTATGGTCGTAAAAAGGAGTATAACCGTTCTAGTGATAGTGTTGAGTGCCTTGAATACAAAGGCTCAATCACGTTATTACATTGGCTTGGACATTGGTCCAAAATTCGACTTGTATCGACTGGCTTCTTCTGGAGCCCGACCGTTTGACAACAGCATTGAGATTGCAAACCCAATGGCTGCGACGTTTGGCGTAACAGGCGGTGTTCTTACTCAAGAAGGTTATCAGCTTGAAGCAGGAATCTATAAATCCGATTATCGAGTTAATGTGACTCTGTTTACGGAAGACGGTGGAGCGTACTTTACCAATACGCCAATTAATACTTTTACGTCCTACATGATTCCGTTTAATTTCAATCGGGTTAAAACCTGGCAAGGCGAATACGAACCACGTCACCTTATTTTCGGTACAGGTTTCACTTTATTGGCTTTCACTAAACTCGGAATTGAGGAGACCTACTTCAGTCCGCAGGTACCCATAGATCCAAATAACTTAAATCAAGGTAATATATCATACACCATAACCGACAATGGATTCAATGCTCAAGTTGTCATGCTTAATCTAAATATTGGCTACCAATATCCTATAAATGAATCGGTTAACATCAGTATTTCTGCAAACCCAAAGTTGGGGATTGCCGGAAATAACTTCTTTGATATTACGCATACCACACCGAATCATGCAGCCATTCGGAATTCAATATTTACATCCGGAACTAGCATGCAACTAAACATTGGTTTCCGATATTTTTTAGACGAATCAACTGAGTAAATACCCAATCGTGTCACAAAGAACTCTGGACAAAAAGCACTTAACGACAAAGGAAAAATGGCGTGAGATTGTGTTCGAAGCAGAAACTCCGGATGCACGATTGTTTGATGTAATCCTGCTCTGGGCTATACTGCTGAGCGTTTTCGTGGTGATGTTGAGCACAGTTCCGGACATCTCTTTGAACACCCAAAAAATCGTGCTCTATTTGGAATGGGGCTTTACCATCCTGTTCAGTATCGAATACTTTGTGCGCATTCTTCTAAGTGAGAAACCAAGTAAGTACATATTCAGCTTTTGGGGCATTATTGACCTACTCAGCACGATACCTACCTACCTAAGTATTTTTGTGCATGGATCTCAATATCTTTTAGTTATCAGGGCTTTACGCCTCCTGAGAGTCTTCCGGATAATGCGACTTACCAGCTACAGCAAGGAAGCATCCGGACTTGCAAAAGCTATACGTGCCAGCAGTGCCAAAATCACCGTATTTCTCGGCTTCATCTTAATTGTTGTAATCCTGGTTGGGACCGGCATGTACGTGATTGAGAATGCCGCTTATAACTTTGAGTATCATCCGGATAACAAATTTTCGAGTATCCCGATGAGTATTTATTGGGCAATTGTAACCGTAACCACTGTGGGTTATGGAGACATCACACCCGTAACCATAACCGGAAGAGTCTTGTCAAGTATTGTGATGATTCTAGGATACGCTGTAATTACCGTGCCTACCGGAATTGTTAGTGTTGAGTATGCTGATCAAAAGCGTGCCAGTCGTAAAATTTGTGGTAAGTGCAATGGTCCAAACACAAAAGAAGCACGATTTTGTTCTAACTGTGGAGCATCGCTGAGCACAGATGAAGCATAAGGACAATGAGGATTACTATTTCGACGAGAATGGACTTCTGGTAATGACGGAAGCCTATCATCGTAAGCGTGGCTTTTGTTGCGGGAACAAATGCCGTCATTGTCCGTACAACTACGAGAACGTTCCGAAATATCGCAAGAAGGGGTGGTTTAGGAAGAAATGATTGAATGTTAGCCAATAGCCAATAGCCAATAGCCAATAGCCAATAGCCAATGTACACTTTCAACTCTCAATTTTCCACTCTTAACTCTATTGGAATCGAATCGCCTTTACCGGTGTTATGAATCTGACCATTACAGCCGGGATAAGCAGCATCAACATGGTTATTACCAATGTCCCAACGTTTAATGCGATTACCAAATCCCAGGATATATCCAGGGGAACGGTTGACATATAATACGTTTCTTCCGGCAAGGTGATTAGTCCGGTTTTTAGTTGGATAAATGCAAGTCCTAAACCAACTAAATTCCCGATAATCAAACCGGGCAACACCATGGAAACTCCCTTGTACAAAAAGACCTTAACGACTTGCCCATTCCGCGCTCCCAAGGCTTTAAGCACTCCAATCATTTGAGTTCGATCTACAATTAAAATTAGGAACGCAGTAATAAGATTTACTACAGCGACTACTGTCATTAAGACTATGATTATTACCGCGTTGGAATCGACAATTTTGAGCCACTTAAAAATCACATCATGACGATCTTCTACGCTTTCTGCCCGTAGACTAATACCCACAATTCCATCAAGCCAATCCGTCATGTCCTCCATGCGCTCCAAATCAACCAATGTCACTTCAAATCCACTCGCGACATTATAATCCGGAGTATAGATTCGCTGAACCACTCTGATGTCCGTAAACGCAACTGTCTTGTCAAACTCACCCAAGCCAGTATTGAATATCCCGACTAGATTTAATCTCCGACGGCGAACTTTAGCATTGTGGATGAAGTAAACTTCAATCCGCTGTCCGGTATCCAAATCCAACCGATCTACAACCGATTTTGAGAGAATAACTTCATAGGTATCTTGAGAATCCGAAAGCGCAGGCAAGCGCCCGGAAATCAGATTACTCTCAAGGAACGACCAGTCGTAATTGGACGAAACACCCTTAAAAACCATGCCTTCAATTTCCTGGCTGGTATTAATGATACCGGCCTTCATACAGAATGGTGCAACGGATTCAATTTGTGGGTGCTTCCTAGCCTCTTCTAAAAACGGTTGGTCAATATCGATTAATTTGAGTTCGCTGCTTTGGTTCAGGTCAAGGTTGCGGACCTGAATGTGGCCATCAAACCCAATAACCTTATCCCTCACAGTATTCTGGAAGCCTCGAACGACACCTACCGCAAGAATCATTACGGCCAAACTAATTCCTACAGCAGCAACTGCCAGACGTATGATTAATCGTGTAAACGATTTTCCCGACTGCGTGGCAATCTTTTTCCCTACGAAGTAGCTTAAATCCATATTTTCGACTGCTCAATCAGCAAACGTTCAAAAATGCAGAAAATTGGTCTATTGACGTCTATTCTTATCTTCTTAAGTTTCATGGCTTGCGGTGAGCGCAAACCGTCTACTGCTTCGGAAAAAAGTGAGACAACACCAGCGACAAACCAAGAAATAAAAGTGGTGACAAACTCAATAGTTGTTGGCGCTGCTCAACTGGAAAAATACATTCCCATCTTGAAAGGAAAACGGGTCGCAATGATGGTAAACCAAACAAGTACGGTTGGAAGCAGCCATGTTGTCGACACGCTCTTACAATGGGGTGTAAACTTGGTTAAGATTTTTGCACCTGAACACGGTTTTCGAGGCGATCACAGTGCAGGTGCACATGTAAAGAGTACTGTTGATCAAAAAACCGGATTGCCTATCGTT
>CAJXLR010000135.1 GCA_913056425.1 uncultured Bacteroidota bacterium | reverse complement strand
AAGACTTAACGCTCAAAACAAGTTTTGGAGATGAAATGCAGATTCAATCCATTTCGGGAAGTCCGTCTTATTTTCATCTTATTGCAGATTATGCCAAATCAAGTCAATCCGTCACAAGTGGAAGTTCAATTGACACGACTCATTATTTTTCCGTTCACTACCCGGAAGATACGTCTGTAAAGTTTGATGTTTCATACCACTTTGGCAATCTCAAGGGGTTGGGTTCAGCCGGTAAATGTGCCATTCACCTGTTTAAAAAGTCTCCGGGTAGAACCGGAACATGGTCGGACAGTAAGGCAGATTTTTCTTTTTCCGGTGACTCTCTGTTTTTGGAGGATCAGAAGAATTCGGAATTTGTCGCAGCCTTTCAAGTAACTGATTCCAACGATGTAATAACCTCAAATACGGGCAAGTTCTATTTATGTGGAGATGATAAACTCACCTTAACAGCGGCCGGTAGCGATTCATTCACGTACACGTGGTACATGAATGATAGCACGCTATGGGGTAACACAAAGCGACAGTTGGAGGTTGATAGTGCTGCAGATTATCGGGTTTCGGTGAGCAGAGGATCGAGTTCGTGCCAGTATTCATCTGCGACCATCACCGTTAAGAAAACTTCTAAACCATCGGTCACATTCACCTCACTTAAGGCTGTATGTGAGGATGTTGATACGATTGTTTTACAAGGCGTGACACCATCAGGTGGAACTTTTTCAGGAACAGGGGTGTCCGGAGGGCTTTTCTTTCCTTCACAAGTAAAACAAGGAAGTTATGATATAACCTACACGTATTCAGATACGTTCAACTGTGTTGTAGATACGACAAACACACAGGTGGTAAATCCGCTGCCTCAATTCAATAAAATTGGAGGTAATACGTATTGCAACAACATCGACTCAATTAAGCTAAATGAGTATACACCTACGGGAGGGATGTATGTAGGCAAATACATTGTTAATGGCTACATCGACCTTGTTGCATCAAGTTACAAAACAGGTTTTTACGCATATGCATATGAACTTACGGATGCCAATGGATGCTACAATAGTATTGCCGACTCAACAGAGGTGAAATGGGCTACTCCTTGTACGATTTCAGTCCAAGACAGTGCTTGTGCACAAGATGATTCCATCCAACTCGCTGGAGTGCCAGCCAATGGGAGCTTCACCGGGAAAGGTGTTAATGGAGATCATTTTTATCCGTCTATCGTGGGGCCGGGTGCATACAAGGTGACGTATAGTTTTACGAATAATCTAGGGTGTACTTCTTTCGCGAGTAAAGAGGTGAAAGTAATCCAGAATTCAACCGTAACCTGGTCAGAACACGTAGTAAGATGTGTGAATTCAGATACGGTTCAACTGAGAGAAGGAACGCCGAATGGAGGCAGTTTTGATGGACCCGGTCTCAGCAAATCTGGATTGTTTAATTCGCTTCAGGCAGGAGCTGGTAAGCATAAACTGAATTATAGATTTAGAGATCAAAACGGATGCTTAAATCGAGCAAGCATTGAGGCAATTGTCCATGACACAACCGCAATTACGTTCGACCAACTGTCACCAATCTGTTTACATGCTGATGCCAGTCTTTTAAGTGTGGCAAGTCCTGCAAACGGAAAATATTCAGGGCCAGGAATTTCGAATGACACGCTAGTGCCGGTATCTGCCGGAAAGGGGAATCATATGTTAACGTACGCACTTTCTAACTCTGACGGATGCCTTAGTTTGGGAACGTTACCTTTTGAGGTTTTAACTCCGGACAGCGTATCGATAACGGCGTCTAAAGTATTGATGTGTGAAACGGATGATCCAGTTGTTATCAAAACGTATCCTTCTGGAGGTAAACTTACGGGGAAAGGGATTATTTCAAACGTCTTCTCACCGAGTATATCGGGTGTAGGCGATTTTACTCTTACATATAGATTGACTGATACCGATGGTTGCCCGGCCTTTGATACGTTGGTCATGTCGGTGGCTTCCACACCTCAGGTGTCGCTTTCAGGTGATTTCGGAATTTGTTCTAATGTGTCTTCGTTCGCGGCAAATTTTGGTGTACCCGCCGATTCCGGAATGCATAAGATTAATGGCACCGTAATCGATTCGATCAGACCAACTGAACTTGGACCGGGGTCATATATGTTGAGTTATGTGGTAGAGAATTACGCCGGCTGCGCAGATTCAGCAACAAACGAATTAAGAATACACCCATCACCGCTGAAACCAATTATTAGTAAAGTGAAAAACAAATTGATTTCAAGTAGTCCAAAAGGCAATCAATGGTTAGAAGGAGGCATTGAAATTGCCGGAGCAATAGATCAAGAATTCAACCCTAGTAAAGATGGCATTTACAGCGTACGTATTACTTCGGATTCTGGGTGTGTCGAGACCTCGGATACCTATGACTTCATGTACGTAGGTGTGAGTGAATTGAAGGAGATTGGTATTATTATTTATCCAAATCCATCCGCTTCCGGATTGTATTTTGTTCGAACTTCTGCGCACGTCACTCAAATGGAAGTTTTGTCGGTTAATGGAAGAAGGCTTCAAGTTACTATAGAGAACAATATTGTAGATCTGAGGAATCAACCTCCCGGCGTTTATGTTCTAACGATTGTATCTGAAGGTATTTCCTATGCAGTCAAGCTGATGAAGCATTAATACAAAACATGGACATTTCCCTTTTTTTCAATGGGCAGGCCGTAGATGTCTTCTCCAACTAGATAATACTGATACGTGCCTATCGGAACGCGCACACCATTAACAGTTCCATCCCAAGCATCATTCAGATTGTTCGATTCCCAAATGATGTGACCATGTCGGTTGCTAATCCACATTGAAATGTGTTTGAAGTTCCCAAATACGGGTCTGAACTCATCATTTAGATTGTCTCCATTTGGCGTGAAGCTATTTGGCATAAACAAGGTAGAAGGTTCTCCTACGAATATCTGTTCGACAAAAGTGTCGTGGCACCCAATATCAATTGACGATTCCAATAACACCTGATGCGGACCGGACCAAGGCAAGGTATAATTCAAGTCTTTTGAATTTGACTGCAGGACACCATTGATAAACCAACGATAGGAACTTGCATTCGTAGAGGTGTTTGCCAACTCAATTTGCGGGTTTAAGTACGTTGGTGGATCTGAAGCCAAAATGAAACTAGCCTGAGGGCGCTCGTAAATAACGACAGCAGAGGTTTTCGTGATTGAGTCGGTACAAGGGAAGTTGTTTGTAACGATCAACTTTATATCATAACTACCGCTTGCCGAGTATCTGTGAATTAATGCTTGACCGCTACCCGCGTTGCCATCCCCAAGGTCCCATACATAGTCGCTAAGGCCACTTGTTTTAGAAGTACTTTTAAACTCCATGTCATCACCCAGACAGATTTCATCTGCAATTAACTCAAAGTCTACCTCCGGTAACGGGGAAACATGCACATATACTTCTTGAGATGTTGGTTCACTGCAATTGTCTGTAAGCGTTGCGGTATAAACCGTGCTGTCGGTTGGCGTTACCCTGTGTTTTACGCCGTTTGGCAATCCATTGTCCCACGTAACCTCATGGTTTTGAGAAATACCCCCGCTTACATTAATCTCAATGTCGAACGACTCACCTAGACAGATTCGACCGTTGTTTGGTACGGAAATGTGTAGAGGGTCTCTAACAATCACAGTAAGACTATCTTCGGACGGGTCAACCGTACAATTGTCTGATAGTTTTACGTAGAACGTCTCAGTTTTCTTCAAAACTTCGGTGTGGGTGTCACCATCACCAGCCTTACCACGCCACTCGAACTCGTGGTCGATAATTTTACCTCCTCTTGAGCTTGTAAATAAGCGTGCGGTTTCACCGTGACATATCGTATCAGGACCTGATAGATTGATACTTAGGGGTTCTAAAACGCTTACGGTAATCATGTGTTCGGGTTCAAATTCGCTACATCCATCACTAAGGCGCACTGAGTAGTTGGAAGTAGAGTCCGGGCGGACCGTTCGATTTTGACTCGTAGCGCCATCACTCCACGTGAAAGACAGATTACCATATCCACCTGATCCGCTTGCTGACATGACTGCAGTAGTCCCCAAACATACAGTGGTGTCATTGCTAGTGATCAGTTTAAGCGAGTCGCGGACAGTTATTTTGAAGTCAGCGAGGTACGTTCCGGGAGTACACCAATCGGTGAAGCCAATTCGGTATTCATGTGTACCTGGAAGCAAGTCCGTGAATTTCTGAGACGTTTCCGGTATAAACTTACTGGTACCGCCCGTAGAATATGTGAAGAAGTATGATCCTAAGCCACCAGTAGGTTTTACCCAAATCTCAGCTTGTCCACCTTGGCAGATTGTTGTGTCGGCACTTTGGGTGAATGTAATCGGATCACGAACCTTTACCGTAATAAACTCGGATATAAACGTGTCTAGACACAAGTCCCCAAAGGTTACTTTAATCACTGTATCCTGGGTCGCAATGAAACTAATACTGGTGTCGCCCTTTACGTTGTTCCAAAGGTAAAGGTAGTCGTCTTTATGTCCTCCAGTACCATTGAGCTCTAGCTTAACGGTTGAGTTGTAACACGCATTTTGGTTAGGTGTTCTGGTTAACTTTATATCTGGCCGATGGGCTTCAAATTTTGCTTTGAAACCTGTACCAACAACATATGGATCGGAGAAGTGAACAATGGTTACAGCACCAGATCTTAAGATTAACGGTTTGCCACCATTTGGCAAATTTTGTCCGGTGTAACCACCAATCCGAGTGGCCAAGGTGTTGTGCCCGTCGAATATATATACAGAGTCGTATTTGTTTTCGTAATCGAACTCTTCAAAAGTGAGTGAAGCAGAATCGCTTACCGCATAAACTATTGTTAGCGTATCTCGATGTAGACCTGTGTAGTCAGACTCGCCGGCATGGTCATAAACAAAACCATTACAGGCTCTTACCGTATCCCATGTCGCGTAAGGCATTATGATCGCACTACATATGTCTTCATTCGAATCAATTGCGATGTAATTACTCTTGGCTACCGTGTCAAGCACACCGTTGTAGCAGCTTTCAGCGATTAATTGTACCGAGAACTTGCCTTGTTTGTTGTACTGATGTGTTGGGTGAATGTCGGTGGAGGTATCCCCATCACCAAATGACCAAACGAATGACTTTCCATTGGTTGATTTGTTGGTGAATGCGACAACCTCGTATCCATAACAGAAAGTTGTATCCGCTTCAAAATCAGCGAGTACTGCGCTACTGTCGTAAGCATCGCCAACGCCAACCGCATACCAAGCATTAGTTGTTGCCTCAACTTCTTTGCTACACTGGCCATACAAATCGGCAGCCGATAAGATGCCGTAGTATCTCGCTTCCTCGTAATCTGATGAATTGGTAAGATAGGCAGTTAAATTCCTGTAAGCGATTTGTTGAGCTTTTTTCATCCCAATTTTCGGAACCGTGTATGCATCTCCATTGTCATTTGTACCCGACTTACCTTCACATAAAAGGTAGAACCAATGATTTTGGACTCCACTATTTGTGTGTACTCCCCCGTTGTCGCCAGTTCCGGTGTACCAATATGACCCTTTGTACGTGGAGGGGTCTCTGTGTGTTTTAGGGTTTGCCATATTGCGTATGCCATTGGCACTCGCCATGATGTCTTCAC
>CAJXLR010000134.1 GCA_913056425.1 uncultured Bacteroidota bacterium | reverse complement strand
TTTGTCTATCTCTTTATCTAGTTTCCGATCGACACGTGTATTGTTGTATGTAGTTGATTTCGATGCTTGCACATTGGATTAACATACGACTAATGAAAATTGATTTTAGCAAAAACCCTCATTCATGACTATTTCTTGTTTTTATATAGGAACCAATTATTACCAAGACCGTTGGTACTCTTTACATTCTCGAGCTGAAAATCAGGAAAATTCTCTTTCATGTATGAAAATACTTCTTCAATGGTAGCATACTCGTAAGGATAACCTCCAAACCAATCAGTAATATCCCTTCTCCAGTTCATTCCGCGTTTGTTATGGTATTCTCGGATAATACGAAATGGATTCCTAAACTTGAGCATACTCGTTACACAAAATGATACCATGTAATATGGCTCCATGATATATTTTCCAATCAAAGGAAATCGGTTGTATATCTTCTTGATCTTAAGCCAAAATTTCGACCCTAAAATCCCTGTAACGTGATTGTATAGGGCGATGTAAAATTGTCCCTGAGGGGCGACAAGTGATGCAGCGTTATGAATTGCGCTCCACATGTCTCCTGTGTGGTGCAAAACTCCCCAAGAATATACGACATCGAAACTACCCAGCTCTTTAATTAGTGTTTGATCTAAAATTGATCCGTGTACAACTTCCCAATTTATCGGCTCCTTCGCTTTCTTACGCATATGCTCAGTACACTCAACAGAAAACGGATCGACATCGATACTTGTAATTTTGTCCGCATTCATCTCGTACATACTGTATGAAAAAATCCCTGATCCACTACCAATATCGATTACGGTTTTACCACTAAAATCTTGTGACCCAAAAAAGTCTTGCACAGACTGTTTCGCAATCTCTAGCTTATTTGGCGAGATCTTCTTCAAAAAGTCTGCCCAGTTTCTCCCGAATGAAAATGTAATTTTTTCGCTCATCGTTCTTGTAATATAGAATTTGTTAAATGAATCCTTCTAGGGGCAAATATAGATTGTGATGGAACAAATGAACTGATTTTATGTAAGTCGAAAATCTCATTTCTTCATGACTCAACCAGAAACTTGGTCATATCTAGCTCAAGTGAGAATAACCAAACTCTCAACCTAAATTGAGATGCGTGCTTTACAAAAAAAGCGGAATAGTAACTGTGTGCCACGTATTCCGCTCTAGTAGAGGGAATCAGAACGTTATCGAACTTTTGAGTTTTTACGAAATGACGGTCCTTTCGAGAATGTCCAAGGGAAGTATCAATAAATATTGAAAGTTTAGTCTTCATAACTTTTTGGATTAACTTCCCAGAGGGGGGGATGATCCACTACCACTCTAAAGCCAATTGTGCTCCTTGAGCTCTCTGCACTATGAAGCGAAGAGACTTCAGGCATTAAGTAAATAGGCCCTTGGAACCAGTTACCTGAGTTGCCCCAAAGCTACCCGAACCGTACCTGGGGAGGCGAATACTAGTATTTAATGTGCTTTAGTGTAACTGTCCGGATTGTGACACCTCTGCTTTAGCATCAATTACTTTCTGAATGAACGGACTGAGTTTTTTTCTCCTCAACATCGGTTTCATTTTGATAAAGTTGGTGTTTTGATATATCGAAATCACTTCACCCGACTTGTAGATTGTAAGCTGATGAAAAGGTATGGGCCAAATAAACGTGCTTAACTTTTTTCGGTAATGTACGATGATACCGTTGGGTCGTAGCTCAATGTTACACTTTCGGTCGTAATCCTTACTCTCCGCGTCAAAATCGAAGTCGCCCTGCCATTGATGGATGACAAATGGTTCTGAGCCCACAAGTCCATTCTTGAGTTTATAGAGCAAACCAAAGCGCTTGCCAACTAGTTTGTCTATCTCTTTATCTAGTTTCCGATCGACACGTGTATTGTTGTATGTAGTTGATTTCGATGCTTGCACATTGGGTTAACATACGAAGCATCGAGATTTATTGGTTGTACAACATATCTGTTTGGTATTTTCTTTTGTGTCAACAGCGTGTCTTTAAATTTCCGGATATCCACGTAATAGATTCCGGTATCTAGAAATTTGTGTGGATCAATTGATTTAACACTGGGCGCTGAGGCGAAATGAGATCGATACTCAAAATAAAAATTTATAAGTGATTTAAGATCAAAGTGTTATATTTTTTTGTTTTCTTGTTATTTTCGTTTGTATGCATTTGATAAGCAAAAAACTGATGGCGCGAAAAAGAACTGCAGGCGTAATGTTCATATTCATCCTTTTCCTTGTCAGCTGTTCTAAGGAAACAAATGAAAAATCCAATCAAGTATTGAATGATCCCACGTTGGTAGGTACTTGGGTGAATCAAGGTCATTACATCAGATTTGACCCAGATGGCAAAGGACTAGAATCGCGGTCCAAAATGACTCTGTCAGATATGGATACAATCCCAACAGATATCAAACAACAAAGTAGACGCATTTTGAACTGGGTAACTTACAACAACAATTTCTTGCTCATTAACACAGATAAGAAAGTTGTTGGTGTTAGTTATCAAATCAGCGGTGACACTCTCTTCATGCGACAACCCGGAGGTCGATTGAAATATGCATTGAGAGTCGTGGAACAAGAAACCGAAAAGCGGTCCAATCAGTAACAGATCCAAATACTATGGTTGACCTGTTACGATAAGCAAGTTGTACTCTGCACTGTTGTTGCAGTGCACACACTTGATTTTAAGGACATCGAGACTTTATATTTTGTTAGAGTTGAGATATCAGTGCGCTCGTTTTATTAAATTTGAGTTCTCTCGCAACTTATTGGTCATCAAAACTTTTCAGCATCAATTACAGAAAACAAGAATTCAACTGATTTGTCGGTTGTTATTATTGGTAGCTGGTTGTTCAAGTGTGGCCCCATCATTTGGGCAATGCCAATCAGCGTTTAAGTTAAATAATTCGTTATGTGAATTTGATACCGTAAACTTTAATTTTACGGGAAGCGCGAGCCAAGTCTCTTGGATTTTCGGAGATTCTCTCTCTGGCTGGATAGACCGGACAAATTGACCAGGCAAAACCGTTTTATACTGACCAGGGTAGACCGGAGGAAACTGACCACCCTAAACCGGGTGAAATTGACCAGGGTAAACCGGAGTATATTGACCACCCTTAACGCATCTTTTATGGCTGTTGGTTAAGCGACATCTTGTTCACCAAAAAGGTGAACAAATGGCGAACAAACCAATAGTAATGAGTAAACTAAAAACACTTATCAGGCTGTATGTAGAAACGGCCTCAAAATCTAAGATAGCCCGAAGCACGGGACTGTCTCGCAATACAGTTAAGAGCTACCTTCAAAAGATTGAGGAATTATCCTTAACCTCAAAAGATCTTTTAACGCTTACAGAGGAGGATCTATACCGGCTTTTGCAACAGCAAATTCCGCAACCATCCTCTATCCGTATAAAGGATCTCTACCGATTTTTTCGGTACATGGAGAAGGAACTCAAGAAGCCCGGCGTGACCCGCAAACTTCTTTGGGAGGAGTATATCGACCGGCACCCCGATGGGTACAAACTGAGTCAGTTTAACCACCACTTTGTCTGCTGGCGAGGAACAGAGAAGCCCTCATTTAAAGTAGAACACAAGGCTGGAGACAAGCTCTATATCGACTATACCGGGAAGAAACTGCCGTATGTCGACCTAGAAACAGGTCAAGTATGTCAAGCAGAAGTATTTGTAAGTATCCTCGGGGCTAGTCAGTTAATCTACATAGAGGCATCTACTAGTCAAAAGAAAGAAGATCTGGTGTCCAGTGTTCAATCGGCCTTTATCTATTATGGTGGAGTACCTCAGGCGATTGTACCGGACAACTTGAAAAGTGCCGTCAAGAAAAGCCACAAATATGAGCCTACCATCAATGAAGTATTCCAAGACTTTGCAGACCATTACCAAACCGTTGTTCTTCCCGCTCGCGTCTACAGGCCTAAAGACAAGGCGCTGGTAGAAGGAGCCGTTAAGATTGTTTATCAGCAGGTGTATGCCTATTTACGGAACAGAGAATTAACCAGCCTTGAGGAACTCAATGCAGCGATTAAGCCACTGCTCGAACAGTTAAACAACAGGACACTAACCACCGGTCGTTTATCGCGCAGACAACTCTTCGAGCAAGTTGAACGAAAGTACTTGAAGCCACTGCCCCCTCAGCGATATCAGATCAAAGAAACCACTTGGGTTACGGTGATGAAAACCGGTCATGTACTACTACACAAAGACAAACACTATTACAGTGTACCGTACGTACACATCGGCAAGAAAGTAAAACTGGTGTGGAGTAAAGAACAAGTGAAGGTATATGCCAAGTACCAATGTATTGCAACACATAAACGCAGCAGAGCTGCTTACAACTACACGACGCAAAAGCACCACTTGGCCTCAACACATAAGTTTATTACAGATTGGTCGCCAGACTACTTTAGAAACTGGGCTAGTACTATCCATCCGCATGTAGAGCAGCTTATCGTTGAAATCCTTGAAAAGAAGCGATACCCAGAACAGGCTTATCGTAGCTGCATGGGCGTATTGTCTCTGGCAAAGAAGGTCGGAAAAGTTCGGCTGGCAGCAGCCTGTTCAAAGGCACTTCAGTACGATGCCTGTAACTATAAAACAGTAGCGGACATCCTTGAGCGAGGACTTGACTTTGCCCAAGAAGCCGAGGCTAACGAGATCCCCCAACATCAAAACATTAGAGGAAATAAATACTACAAATAATCACCCTATGAATAATCAAAACACATTAGACAAAATGAGGCAGATGAAACTTTACGGAATGTATGACGCCTTCACCTCTGCCATCCAATTAGGCTTGAGTAACACACTTACTCAAGATCAGTTTATTGCCCAACTTGTAGATCACGAGTATGACGATCGTAAACAACGTAAGTACAAACGACTCGTAACCAATGCCAAGTTCCGCTACCAAGCTTCCCTAGAGGATGTGCTCTATGCTGAAGATCGAAACCTCGATAAGCTACAGTTGCATAGACTGGCTGAGTGTACCTTTATCGACAAGGCCGAAAACATCCTGATTACCGGAAGTACGGGAGTTGGGAAGAGTTATCTTGCTTCGGCACTAGGCTACCATGCCTGTAGTCTCGATTATAAGGTAGGGTATTACAACACCTCCCGGCTAATCTCTTCTCTGAAGCTAGCGCGAGCTGCCGGAACCTACATCCGGGAAACGAATCGCATACAGCGTATGGAACTCATTATCCTAGATGACTACGGTCTACAATCCTTAGATAAGGAAGCAAGAATGATCTTAATGGACATTATGGAAGATCGACATGAGCGCAAATCAACCATGATCACCTCTCAACTTCCGGTGTCAGCTTGGTACGAAATCATCGGTGAGAAAACCCACGCAGATGCCATCATGGATCGGCTTACATACAACTCCCATCGAATAGAACTTAAAGGTGAATCTCTCAGAAGAAAATCATCCAAAACATCAACAGAAATTAATGCCTAAATTTGAGCTTAACCCGCAGCCAAAAAAATGCGTTCCATTCTTGGGAAAAGGGTGGTCAGTTTGCAGCGGTTTACCCTGGTCAGTTTGACCGGTTTATGCATATAAACTGATCGCACCCCATTTTAAGCCAACAATAGATTCTGAATAGTTTTGGCGACCCCTATTTTCTTTTCCTAA
>CAJXLR010000133.1 GCA_913056425.1 uncultured Bacteroidota bacterium | reverse complement strand
AAATATTCCAGTAAAATCGGTGAGTAAGACTAAACTCCCCTACAACCACTTTCTCATCATGAAAAATGGCAAGAAGTCGGCATTGGGTTATTACAACTCATCTGAGTCGATGATAGAGCGCGTTGAAAAACGTACGGTTCATCGGATCAAACCCCGAAATGCCGAACAAGCTTTTGCCATTCACGCACTTATGGATCCGGATATTAAACTCATCACGTTGCGAGGTGTTGCGGGTACCGGGAAAACGCTCATTGCATTGGCAGCTGCATTAGAGCAACGAAGTCAGTTTCATCAGATATACATCACCCGACCCATTGTACCGTTGAGCAATAAAGACATTGGATTCCTACCCGGCGATGCAAATCAGAAAGTAGATCCTTATATGCAGCCCATTTGGGACAACTTGAAGTTCATTAAGTCTCAATACAAAGAGACCGACCGCGAATTCAAGCGCATTAATGATATGGTTCAAAGCGAGAAGATTGCAATCGCACCGTTGGCCTACATCCGTGGTAGAACCTTGAGTAATGTATTTTTCATAGTGGATGAGTCTCAGAACCTTACACCACACGAGATAAAAACCATCATTACACGTGCAGGAGAAAACACCAAAATTGTGTTCACCGGAGACATCAACCAAATTGATACACCCTACCTCGATGCGGAGAGTAATGGACTATCTTACCTGGTAGACAAGGTCAAAAATCATCCGCTCTTTTGTCATGTAAACCTCGAAAAAGGCGAACGAAGTGAACTAGCGAATTTGGCTAACGAACTGTTGTAATACGTTTTAGGAATTACGTTCTTAACCAACACCTGTTAATCTATGATTGTCGAACCAGCTTATTGAGTAGAACAATCTGACCGAGATGGTGCGTACTTCTTCACCGGCGGTGTGGGTTAAGTATCCAACTTGGAGTCAAAATAACCAGTGAGCCGAGTAAATCCAGACCAGACCAGATACAACACCACCTAACGTGCAAACGAGTATTGCCTCCAACCATTTTTTTCGAGGCAATCTTGAGACAACAAACAAACCGGCTAGCGAAAGAATCACCACAGTTAGTTTGAGTTGCAACCACGGTGAGACGTTTGCCACTAATTGAAAAACCGCAAATTCATCACAAAGAATCCCGTATCTTAAGGCGACTAGGTAGATTAACCAGTACCTCATAAACCACAGACAAACACTTAGTGCAATCCAACTCAGGTAAACATGGTTTGGATAAAGTCTCTTGAACAATATTAGACCAAGCACTAAACACAGTCCCACAAAAGCGATTGCCGAGAATTCAATTTTGCGACGATCGGAATTAAGTTCGTCTACGAATTCCTGAAAGTATTCAGATTCTTTAAACTCTTCAAAACTGCTGTGCTTGGCCAGTTCTTCGTCGTAACCCGGATGGTCTTTGCGAAAAGCGTTACGCGCAATTCCTTTGAAATACTCGGTCTCATAACCAAGTGTGGAAGCTGTAAACATTCGAACATGCTCGATGGCATAGGCTCCGACTAGAGCAGTGCCAACAAAAATGAGAACCAGTTTTGCAAATCGAGCCACAAACAAATATAGGTCTTCGGCCAACGGATTGGCAACCCAGGTTGCTTGACCGGATGGTGATATCGACAAACAATTTCTTCCAATTCTCGGAGCTTTCTTATACATTCACACTATGAACTTAGACCAGTACATGATTGTCACCGGACCCGATGTCGAGTCGCTACGAACTGGTATACAAGACATGGCCGACCGATACAGTGCCACCGGATTTACCAACGGTATCAAAGTTTACCAGTCTCGCAGAAATGAAAACAACTACGTTCTAAACTTCACGAACCCACCTGATTTTGAGCGTTTTAAGCACCTAACGAACCACATCTCTTCGCCAGGTGCAAATTCGAGTCCATTTCGTGTGATGGCGTATTGCAATGTTTCTCCGTCCGACACTGCGCCAAATGAAGTTGTTGGAAAGCGCGTTTTGCTCTATGTAGCAAATGGAGACCTAGACGGTGACAATGTTCATGCGGTATGGGATGGAGCTCATTCTACAGCAAGATTGGGCTTTAGTCGACGCGAAGAATTTGAAGAACTTGATGTCTTGGAGTTCGAATTTGCAGAACCGGATTTAAACCCGGACGATTATGAACTCATGGATACTTTTTCGCCTGACCCGGATAAAGCGGAACGCCCTATTCAAAAGTCTTCGGGATGTCTTGGCACCACTGTGCTCCTAATTCTTGTAGTAACTGTTATTTCGCTGATATAGACTCTCCAATCTTACGAGCGCATGCAATTCCGTCAAGTGCAGCGGACATGATTCCACCTGCGTATCCCGCACCTTCACCACACGGATACAAACCATGTACGTCCGGATGTTCCAGACTCTCTCGATCTCGGGGTATTCTAACGGGCGACGAAGTTCTAGACTCTACACCTACCAATACACCGGCATTTGAATCGTACCCTTTCAATCGTTTTCCAAACGCTGCAATTGCACCCCGGATTCGTTGATGAACAAATCCCGGCAACACTTCATTCAAGTCTACCGATTTAACCCCGGGCAAATAAGATGTTTCTTGTATAACAGGGGATGGCTTGCCTTTTAAAAAATCGCCAACCCGTTGGGCTGGAGCGGTTAAGTCCTCCCCTCCCATTCGAAAAGCTTTGCCCTCCACTTTTTCCTGAAACTTCATAGCAGCCAGTGGATTGTTCTCGCCAAAACGTTTCCAGTCGTTTGGTCCAATCTCCACCACAAAACCGCTGTTTGCAAACTCTCCGTTGCGTTTACTCGGAGACCATCCGTTTACTACCACCTCGTTACTATCGGTCATGGCAGGTGCAATGATTCCGCCCGGACACATACAAAAACTGAACACGCCTCTACCCTTTACTTGCTTTACCAAGCTGTAGGCTGCCGGCGGTAAAAACTCACCACGTTCACATTTATACTGGGCACGATCAATCATATCTTGAGGATGCTCAATTCGCACACCCAGAGCAAAAGGTTTTGCTTCAATGGCAATATCTCGATTATGCAAAAGTTCAAAAATGTCTCGTGCTGAATGTCCCGTGGCAAGGATTATGTGATTTGTTGGTATGAGGCCATTACTTGTTTCAGCTCCACAGATTTTTCCATTTTCTAGGATGATGTCTGTGAGCTTGGTATCAAAACGTACTTCCCCACCTAGTTTGATTATAGATTCTCGTATGTTTTGAACGATTCCCGGTAGCTTATTGGTGCCGATGTGTGGATGCGCTTCGTAAACAATTTCAGGCTTAGCCCCATGGTCCACAAACGTTTGTAAAACATCCTGGATATCGCCACGCTTCTTGCTTCTCGTGTATAACTTCCCATCGGAAAACGTCCCTGCACCGCCTTCCCCGAAACAATAATTGCTGTCCGGATTTACTTCTCTGTCACGGAAAATGCTAACAAGATCCCTTCGCCTTTTACTGACTTCCTTTCCTCGCTCGATGACTATTGGTTTTACGCCATTCTTAAGCAATTCGAGGGCGGCGAACATGCCCGCAGGACCAAAGCCAACGATTACAGCAGATTGGTCTCCTGGAGTTGGGAATTTGGTTACATTTTCTTCCTCAAACCCGTTAGCAGACACCTCTATTCTGAATCGAAAAATGATTGGATTTTTCCGAGCATCTAATGACTTTTTAAGAATTCGGTATTGACTCTTTTGGATACTTTCCCATCTGAGTTTCTTACACAGTTGTTTTTCAAGCACTTCCGATTTAGAGGCCTGCTCTGGAAGCACACGAATTTCAACGATTTGGGGAGTCAATTTCTTTTCCAATAACTATCCACAAATATTTACATAAATCAATATAATCGGCACTTTTGCTCTTTAATTTACCCCACTTTGAAAACTTCAGCAGAACTTAAAGACATCGTTAGTCAAGTACGACGCGACATCGTACGCATGGTACACGCAGTACAATCAGGTCACCCAGGAGGTTCCCTCGGTTGTGCCGAGTACTTTACTGTGCTTTACCACAACATCATGGATTACTCGGCTATGCCGTTTAACATGGATGGAAAAAATGAAGATGTCTTTATCCTGAGTAACGGTCACATTTCACCGGTATTCTACTCAACTCTTGCTCATGCAGGTTATTTCGATAAAAGTGAATTGGCTACGTTTCGAAAACTAAATTCCCGACTTCAAGGTCATCCTGCCACTGAAGAAGGATTACCGGGAATTCGGATTGCTTCTGGTTCTCTAGGCCAAGGATTGTCGGTAGCAGTTGGTTTAGCTCAATCCAAGAAATTGAACAAGGACAGTCACTACGTGTATGCTCTTATGGGCGATGGTGAGTTGCAGGAAGGACAAAACTGGGAAGCGATTATGTATGCGGGACACAATGGTGTAGACAACCTCATTGCGACCGTTGATTTCAACAAACAACAGATAGACGGATCAACTACGGACATCATGGGTTTCCATGAACTACGCAGCAAGTTCGAAGCATTTGGTTGGGAAGTTCTAGACATGAACGGGAACGACGTAGATTCAGTTCAGACGGGGCTTCAAGCGGCAAAAGACAAAGCAAATAATGGAAAACCAATCGTTGTGCTCATGACTACAGAAATGGGTAATGGCGTGGACTTCATGATGGGTTCGCACGAGTGGCATGGCATCGCTCCAAACGATGAGCAATTGGAATCTGCTTTAGCTCAAAACCCTGAAACTATGGGTGATTACTAAGTCATAGCATACTTTTTGATGTTGCGAAAGGGTTATAACAGTACTATGAGATATACATTCGTATGTCTGGCTCTGCTTGCTACCTTTTGCACCTATGCCCAGACCTCAACGCCTTACACGCCTCCTAAAACCAGAATTCTCTTTGTGCTTGATGCATCCAATAGTATGTATTCGCGCATGGGGACGGACGACCGAATGACGGTTGCAAAGAAATTACTATCGCGCATGGTAGATAGCCTCTCACAAATTGATGAGCTCGAAATTGCCTTACGTGTATACGGTCATCAAATAGGCAAAGACGATTACGATTGTAAGGACACAAAGCTTGAGGTTCCGTTTAGCCCGGTAAACCATAATAACATTAAAGAAAAGCTCAAGCAGATTAAGCCAAGAGGTACCACGTTAATTGCATACTCACTTCAGCAGGCGGCGTACGACTTTCCCTCTGCTAGCTCCACACGAAACATCATTATCCTAATCACAGATGGGATCGAAGAATGTAACGGTGACCCATGTGCCGTCTCTGCCGCGCTTCAACAACAAGGCGTTGTGCTAAAACCTTTTATCATTGGTGTGGGCCTCAATAAAGAATTTCAGCAGCAATTTGAATGTGTAGGGAAATATTTTGAAGCAACCACCGAAGATGCGTTTGAAGAGGTTCTAGATATTGTTGTCGCACAAGCGCTTAGCAACACTACGGTTCAAGTTAATTTGAACAACACGGCCGGTCTCCCTAAAGAAACGGATGTGAATGTATCTTTTGTAGATGCACATTCCGGAGAGTTCATTCGAAACATTGTTCATACCATCAACCGTTACGGGCATCCCGACACCATTTATCTGGACCCGGCGCATGATTACGATGTAATTGTACACACCATCCCTCCGCTTCGAAAAGAAAATATCAGTCTCAAAGGAGGCACCCACACCACTATAGAGTTCGATGCACCACAAGGGAAT
>CAJXLR010000132.1 GCA_913056425.1 uncultured Bacteroidota bacterium | reverse complement strand
AAGCTTCACTCCGCCTCCTTTTCCACGACCACCAGCATGAATTTGCGCTTTTACAACCACCCAATCGGTTCCGGTCTCAGCTTGAAGCTTTTTAACGTTCTCTTCGGTTGCTGCAGCGTCGTCTAAGACAACACCTTCTTGAACCGCAACTCCGTATGTTTTAAGGATTTCTTTCGCTTGATACTCGTGAATGTTCATGCTCTCTGTTTTGTCGGCAAAAATAACAGTTTTCGCCCCCCACAGAAAACAACATTCGGGAACTTTTTAACAGCACTTTCACTCCTACATATTCCCAAATTGGGACATTTTTGTCTTAGATGTGGAAATATGACATTTTATATGCGGATATTTTGTGGAAGCCACATACTTTTGCTGCGATGAAAGCTATATCTACTACCTATGCTATACTGGCATGCTATGCGCTATCTTTTGCTCAAAGCATCCCCAAAGACCAGTCAACCGACTGGAAATCAGTCAATCACACAATCCAAATCGACCAAAAAAATGTAGTAAACGTAAAGAGCTTAGGTGCCGATGCGACAGGTCAAGAGTCTTGTGATAAATACGTGCAGCTTGCACTCGAAAACTCGCGACAAACAGGAGCAATCATATATTTTCCGAAAGGGACATACTATTTAACTCAAACAATCAACCTTACTTCAAACCAAATCCTAGCTGGAGACGGCAGTGAACAAACAACCCTGAAGTTTAACTTAAATGGTTCCGGTCACCTGATCCAAGCCAACGGTCAAACCTTCGCACAATGGACTCCCATTACCGAAGATGCGTATCCGGGCGAAAACACAGTTTCATCAAACAATGAATTTCTTAACGATGGAGATCTCGTTCACATAAGGTTGTTTGACAGCCTAAAAACCAGCTCATCATGGGCAAAAGGAAGTATTGGACAGCTATCAACGATTGTAAATGCCGATGGAAGTCGATTCCAAATTAGCGATGAACTGCGTATTAAAATTAGCAAAGACGATCGGGCAGAATTAATCAAAGTGATTCCAATTGAAAACATTGGTATAGCGAACCTAAAAATAATCCGAATGGACGCAACTGCTGGACAAACCAGCAATATTCATTTCCGCTATGTGAAGAACGCATTGGTATCTGGAGTCTATTCAGACTCTTGCAACTTCTCGCACATAAACAATACTTACTCATACGGTAACCGGATTGAGAATTCTTACTTCACCAACGGCTTTTCATACGGTGGTGGTGGAAAAGCTTATGGGGTAGTTCTCTCGTTCACCTCGAGTAACTGTATTGTTGAAAACAACATATTCAATCATCTACGTCATTCGATATTGTTCCAAGCAGGTCCCAATGGAAATATTGTAGCTTACAACTATTCCAAAAATGCACACTGGACTGGTGTTTTTAGTCCATCTGATTTTGCAGGTGATATCGTTCTCCACGGGAATTATCCGTTCAAGAATTTGGTTGAAGGCAATGTCTTGCAAAACTTAGTGATAGATAACTCCCATGGCATCAATGGCCCGGGCAATGTCTTCTTGCGCAACCGTGTTCAAAATGCCGGTATCTTTATGAACTGTAAACCGGCATCAGACCAACAGATATTTATTGGCAATGAAATTACCGGAACTGGAACTTCTTCAAATGGTTTTGTGCCATTCCCCAAAGGTTTGTATCAATTATGTGGCCGTGATCATTATGAATATGGAAACAACAAAAATGGGACGATGATACCAAGTGAGGTAACCAGCATGATTACCTCGTTATACTTGAGTACGCAGCCATCGTTCATTGAATCTAGTATATTCCCATTCATTGGATACCCGGCGGAGTACAACAAAATCACAAACGACGCCCATATGCGCGACAAGAAAAACATATTTACCATTCCATATGAGTTTGATGTTGATCTTGGTCCAAAATTCAAAACAGTCCAAGTGGAAAAGGATGAAAACGGTGTACTGCTAAAGTGGGCGATGAACATACTCGAAGAATGTGAAAAATTCGAAATCTTGAGATCTGAAACCGGGAATGAATATACGCGTGTTGGAGGTATGAACTACGTACCGTCGAAAGGACTCGAGAGTCTGAACTTTCGCGACTACAACTACAACCACAAAGCGGCAAGTCTTTTTTACAAAGTGCGTTATGTTGACTTTTACGGAAGCACCATTGACTCGAAACCCGTTCGAGTTGTACTTGACCACAACAGGTTGGCTATAGCCGAACTAACGAAGCGCAACGAAAGCTTTACTGGCGAGGTTACCTGGTACAGTTTGAGTGGTAAAAAACTGATTACAACAACTTCTGACCAGCAACCACAGTTTGTGCCAAATGGCATCTATGTCAAAGTGAAAAGAAAAGGCAGCCTTGTTTCAACTGAGAAAGTAGGCATTGTCAAATAGCAATCACCTGCTTGAGGTGGGCCATCAACCTCTTATGGAGGATTGTCTGCTGTGAACCATGATTTGATGTTAACTTTCAACGGGGAGGGGATTGTTGGCTTCCCTCGGCCATTTTAACCAGTTCTCAAAGTCTGTTTGGTCATAATCTCCGAACGAAGAATTTCGAGCACCTCGAGTGATTGCCCTTACTTCTGAGCCTTGAAGTAGAGGTACGCCGCTACAAAGGAGAAGGCAATATTGGGTATCCAAACTGAAAGGAATGGATCCAATGAACCTTTGGTCCCCATACTCGTAAAGAACTGGAGAACAAACAGATAGAAGAAACTAATCAAAATACCTTTGGCAAGGTTTTTTCCTACCCCTCTCCTAACCTTGGCCGACGAGACACAAACTCCAATAAAGGTAAGAACCAACATAGAAAACGGACTGGCATACCTCCTATGTTTCTCGGTCTGATAAAAAAATGTCTGCGCCGTTCCACGATCTTTTTCCAGTTGGATATATTGATCCAACTCATCCATATTGAATGATTGCACATCTTCTTGTCTTCTGAAAAAATCATCCGGATTAAACGGGACCATGGTATCAAGGTATGGACCCGACAACAATCTCTCTTGTCCGTCCGGTAAAAACTCTCGTATCCGATAGTTCGCTATACGCCAGGTTTGCTTCTCTTCATTCCAACGAATCTTGTCCCCGAACAATCTTGATTTTAATACACCGTCTTCAACGTGTTCGAGCTGAATCTTGTAACCAAAACTATCTAAATAGTTAAAGCTCTGCAGCGTCATAATCATGCCGGGTTTAATCTGCTGCTTAATGTTCTGTTTGTATTCTTTTTCTAAATCACGGGTATACCGGTTCTCAAATTCGACTCGCTCTTTATCCGCCCTGGGTATTATCCACGCATTTAGCATAAATGAAAATGCTCCAATTACAAAAGCCGCAAGCATGTATGGTCGCAAAATCCTTAGGTACGAAACCCCACCGGACAAAATCGCTACAAACTCAGATTTATCGGCCATCTTCGATGTAAAGAATATAACCGTAATAAATACGAAAATTGGACTGAACAGATTGAGAAGGAACGGAACAAAGTTGAGATAGTAATCGAAAATTATCTCGTTAAAAGGGGTCTGTTTTTCAACGAAGTCGTCAATCTTTTCGGCAACATCAAAAACTATGATAATAACCGTAAACAGACCTAAAGTGAGCGCAAAACTCAGCAGGAACTTTCTAATAATGTACCAGTCTATCTTGCGCAACATCAGTACTATTCCATTTTATTTTTAGCGCTTTTCAGTGCGGTAAGGAACATTTTTGACAAGGCATCACATTCCTGAATGAGGGGTTCAAGGATTTCCGGTTTATCCAAAACTTTATCCTCCAAAACCACTTGCAGCCAGTAACCACATCCATTACACGAATCTGCAGCCTTACTCAATCGCTCTACGAAAACCTCACCTAGCTGCCCCACCAATAGGCCTCGTGTCTTAATTCCAAGTTCTGAGGCATGTCGCACCAATTCCACTCTCGCAAAAGTTGCTAATTGACTATCGTGGGGAAGAACAAGCGCTACCTTAAGGCATGCTTTGGACAAAGTCTTTGTTTTGATGTATAATTCTTTCGGATCCATTACAGTTTTGTTGATACCTTTTTAACCATTTGATTCTTCCATTCGGCAAAGTCGCCTTCTGTGATATGTTTTCGTGCTTCTCGCATCAACCACAAATAAAAAGACAGATTATGTGTGCTAGCTATTTGAGCCCCTAAAAGCTCCTTAGAAATCGTTAAGTGTCGTAAATAAGCCTTTGAATAATCGGGCGTAAGCACATCGTCGATTGGTGAAAAGTCGTTTTCCCACTTTTTGTTTCGGATGTTGATGATTCCATCTTTTGTAAACAGTTGCCCATTTCTTGCATTGCGCGTTGGCATTACACAATCAAACATATCCACCCCAAGTGCTATGCACTCCAACAGGTTTGCAGGTGTACCAACTCCCATCAAGTATCTGGGTTTATCTGAAGGTAAAATACTACACACCAAGTCGGTCATGCTGTACATGTCTTCGTGAGGTTCCCCTACACTCAGTCCGCCAATTGCATATCCATTGGCTTCCTTGGATGCAATGTATTCGGCTGATTGTTTTCTTAGTTCAGGATAAACGCTCCCTTGAACAATGGGAAAAAGACTTTGCTCATGGCCATATTTAGGCTCCGTATTGTCCATCTGTTCAAAACAACGATCCAGCCACCTATGAGTCATTCTCATAGACTTAGCCGCATAGTCGTAGTCACATGGGTATGGCGTGCACTCGTCGAACGCCATAATTATATCTGCGCCAATACTGCGCTGAATATCGATAACATTTTCGGGTGTGAATAGGTGTCTCGAGCCGTCTATGTGACTCTGAAACATCACCCCTTCCTCTTTAATCTTACGCTGATCACTAATGGAATAAACCTGGTATCCCCCACTGTCTGTCAGGATATTACGATCCCAATTCATAAACTTATGTATCCCACCGGCCTTTTCTAAAATGTCAGTACCCGGACGCAAATACAAATGATAGGTGTTGCCTAGGATGATATCGGGTTGTACGTCTTCTTTTAATTCGCGCTGGTGCACTCCTTTTACTGTACCAGCCGTCCCTACGGGCATAAATATGGGAGTGGCTATGGTACCGTGATCGGTAGTCAACTCCCCTGCTCGTGCCTCAGAATGTGGGTCGGTGCCTAAAAGGTCAAAGGTCATACTGTTGCTTTGCAGCAAATATATCAAACAATGCAGGATACAAATCCTTCTATTGTTAATTACTTTAAAAAAAGCGTGTATAAATTTTAGAACTAAAGTTATGGCAACTGTTACAGAACCTCTTACTTTTGTTAAAACCATTAATTATGGCAGACATCGCGCAACTCAATGCTACCGCACAACAAATTCGCAGAGACATCCTGCGCATGGTACACAAGGTGAACTCGGGACATCCAGGAGGTTCTTTAGGGTGTACCGAATTGTTTGTAGCGCTATTCTTCGAACATATGAAGCACCAACCGTCCTTTTCAATGGATGGTGCAGGAGAAGATATTTTCTTTTTATCCAACGGGCATATTTCGCCTGTATTTTATGCCACACTAGCGCGCTCGGGCTATTTTCCAGTAGACGAACTCAACACCTTTCGCTTAATTGATTCACGTCTGCAAGGCCACCCCACAACACATGAAGGCCTGCCGGGAGTTCGTATTGCTTCGGGTTCGCTTGGACAAGGATTGTCTGTGGCCATTGGAGCAGCATTGGC
>CAJXLR010000131.1 GCA_913056425.1 uncultured Bacteroidota bacterium | reverse complement strand
TGTTTGTCGAGCTGTAAAAACCCTTCGTGGCTGTTGACCACATTAATAACAGGTGAGGCATAATGCGACATCGCATTGGAAATTGCCAATCGGTTGTGTGATTGGCGCAAATACATGTAGTGAACACCGGTAGTTTTGTCGATGTGCTGACTGGTTATTTCAAGTGATGCAATATCGGTAGCACTTAACTGGTATTCTGTTATAAGGTGCTGAGCAACAATCTTTTCCGGCGAAACCGGTTTATTAGAAAATGCTACTAAACTGCTCGTTAGAACAACGAACGATAGTATAAATCTATTCATAGGGTATTCAAAAAATCTGTCAAATATCGCATTAATAACGACTTAACATCTTTTAGAACTGTCTATGTTAGGTAATTGTTCTCTGCGTTTAGAACTGCCTAAACCAGGAAATCATAGGTAACGGTGTCGACATTCGTTGTTCATCGGCTTCCTGCATGATTAAACCGGACAATACTACTTGGAACGATGTTCCATATTTCGGATTAAACCTCATTCGAGGCATGATTAAGAAAGTCTTGAAACTCCCTATGTCTGTTATAAGGCCTTGACGGTAGGTATAAGTCCTATTTTCAAAGGTTAAGTCGGTGCGCTGAACGGTTGACACATAGGTTTGCTCTGGTCCGTAAACAACTTGGTTCGACCGACCAATAAAACCCATACTTAACTAGTTAACTTTTACTACTAATGGTTAAAAGTGATAAAAATATCAGGTGAAAATCAGTTGTGTAATCTGGTGAGAAAATCCGAAGCAGCCTTGTTGAGCATCTCCTTGCGTTCTACTGCCATACGGTCGTAATTACGCAGCAGCATGGCCAGCCTTGGGTTTGACTCGAAGAAATCACGTTGTTTCAACATAAATCGCCAGAACAGTCCATCCCAAATCGTGCACCACTCCCCCTTTTTGTAGTCAGACATCTTAAGGACGTAATTGCTTCCGCTTACGTAAGGTTTGGTAGCCATGATACCTCCATCCGCAAATTGAGACATACCGTAAACATTGGGGACCATCACCCAGTCATACGCATCAATAAAAAACTCCATAAACCATTGGTACACGGCATCGGGGTCTATTTCACACAATAACATGAAATTACCTAGAATCATTAATCGTTCTATGTGATGGCAATAACCTGTATGCTGGAGTTTACGAATCGTTTGGTCAATGGGTTCAATACCCGTAGTCGCATCGTAAAAAGCCTTCGGCATTTTGTGGGTGAACGACCAGTAGTTTGTTGTGCGTTGCTCGATTCCATTAAAAACGTAGAGACCATGAATATATTCGCGCCATCCAATTATCTGTCGAATGAAGCCTTCGAGCGAGTTGATTGGTATATCGTTCTTACCGGCAAAGGCTAGTACTTCGTCAATCACATATTGAGGTTCCAACAATCCCACATTTAGCATCGGTGTTAAGACGCTGTGATTCAGTATGGATTCATTGGCCACAATGGCATCTTCGTAGGGCCCAAATTCTTCAAATCGATGCTGCAAGAAATCTTTAAGCCACGCTTTCGCTTCTAAGTGATTTGTTGGATAGACCAGCTCAAAGTCTAATGACCCTAGATTGTTTTTGAAATGTGAGTCGACATAGCGTTGAGCTTCCGGCAGGTAATCATTGAGCCCAATTAATTCGATTCGTGGGGGTTGTTTACCTTTTGGATATTTCTTGCGGTTGTCTTCATCAAACGACCACTTCCCACCAAATGGCTGATCTTCTTCTACGAGTATTCCCAATCGTTTTCGTTGAGCTTTGTAAAAGCTTGCGTGTCCGGGGGTTCTGGGTGAGAAAAGCGTTTTAAGTTCGTCGGCTGATGTCAGAAACATGGGTGACGCTTCGAGGTTTAGCCTAATGTTATGCTTCTCGGTGAATTTGCGCAATCTCTTCTGTAAGAAATCATCAGACACCTGATAACAGGTTACCGACGTGTATCCGTTTTGAGCCAAATCCGCAACAAAGTCCCGTGTATCGCAACGCTCTACATAAACAACTTTTTTGCCTAGTTTAGTAAGGTATGACTCGTATTGCTTCATACTGGCACGATGAAATACCAGCTTCTGTTTGTGAAAGTTGTATTGACTGAAAAACAAATGCTCCTCCAAAAGAAAATACGTTGCATCCGCTACTTCAATCGGTTTTTTAAAAAGCTGATGCGGATAGATTAGAACTGCATTCATGATGTTTTTGCGTTTAATCGACAGCGTTTGCTGCAGTATTTTACGTTATCCCAATCTCTCTCCCATTTCTTGCGCCAAGTGAAAGGACGGTTACGCGCTAAGCATATCTTCTGAGGTAAGTGCTCCTTTCTCATAGACCTAGTTCCCTCCTCGCCTTTTTCCACCATCCACTGAAGGATTTTGAGTAGGTGTGAACACTCGTCATCCAATCTCGTGAATGCTCGATTCCTTCAAAGTGTTTGCTTAATGGATGCTGCTTATAATGAACATCGAAGTTGGGGCAACACAGCTCTTTCAATTGCTTGAACTCCATTACCGCGACTTGAATACCTTCTATTTCATGCGTCAAGTCCAAAATAAACTTTAGCACATGTGGTGAGACAGGATATCTGTCAAAATGCGAAGGTTCTAAAAGTAAAACTCTATTTGCGTCCAAATCAGTTAACCACCTACTATCTAGATTGTACGTTGTGTATACTACAGTTGGCTTTGAACTATCTATGATAATGTCAGTCGTCTCTGGTAATTCTATGTGTAATCTCAGTGATATATCATCCACCAATGCAGAAGGAACATCGTTTAGGGGAAAATTGTTGTATGGCTGATCAATAAACGTTTTGTGCTGCTCACTCAAGCCATATTTATTCAAGTTTTCTTGATTAAACCAGTACTTCTTGTGACTGTTAGATCCAGCAACCCATTGCCAGCTTAAGGCGTTACTGGCCCAATCACCATCGAGCAAATGGTAGTACATCCAACGTGCCGATTGCAGCCAATGACGCTGACCAAAATTGGTGGCCAAGGACGCCACATACATCCGCATGTGGTTGTGCATATATCCGGTGTTGTACAGTTCGACAATTGCATGGTCCACGTCATTTATTCCAGTATTCCCCTCGATTAAACTAAGCGGTGGTTTTAGCGAGGATACAGGTGTTTGCGGATACCTCAAGTCTGAACTGATTGCATCTCCCAGTTCATTCCAACATACTTGCCAGTAGTCGCGCCACGCAAGTTCTTGGATAAACTTTTCTATACTCGAACGATCGTATCGAGTATCCAACTGTTCAAGAACGTACTTTGTCGATATTACTCCTCTACTGATATAAGGCGACAAGCGGGACACAGTCCCATCCAGAAAGTTTCTAGACCGCGCATACTCAGACGCATCAAAGTTTGCTACTCGATCAAGAATGTCCTGATAATTGGTAGCAAACATTATCGTTTCGAAATTTTGTTGTTCGAAATGTGACGTTGTCTGCTACACTTAAAGCGGTTTATCTCATCCGACCGTTTATGCAGGTGTTTCTGACTTACGCCTTCATTTACTCTTTTGCGCCAAAGATTGAAACTCGAACGCTTCAACTCCGAACGCATTAGGCGTATTACTTCAGATTCCGACAACCCAAACTGATATTCAATGGCTTCGAACGGCGTTCGGTCTTCCCAAGCCATTTCGATAACACGATCTGTTTCTTCAGGTGTAAGCATAACTGTTGTCAAAACCACACAGATTCAAGATTGTTTGGCATCGATAACTTTCGTTGATAATCCTATCAAAACTTATCATCTACACTTTGTCCACTTTGAGGAACTAAAGCGACCCATAATTGTATTATTGCAAAAAGAAAAAAGATGTCAGAGAACGTAGAAAAAGTCGAGTGTCTGATTATCGGGAGTGGTCCTGCAGGTTACACTGCAGCGATTTACGCAGCCCGAGCCGATATGAAACCTGTTTTGTATGAAGGAATGCAACCGGGTGGACAATTAACCATTACAACGGATGTAGAGAACTATCCGGGCTATCCGGATGGAATAATGGGTCCAGACATGATGGAGAACTTCAAGAAACAAGCGGTTCGATTGGGAACGGATGTGCGCTTTGGTATGGTTACTAAAGTTGATTTCAGCAACGCCGGAGGTCCGCATACTGTTTGGGTAGATAACGAGAAGGAAATTGTTGCAGACAGCGTAATCATATCAACTGGAGCCTCAGCAAAATGGTTGGGCATCGAAAGTGAAACTCGCTTAAATGGAAGTGGTGTAAGTGCATGTGCCGTATGCGACGGATTCTTCTACCGTGGGTTAGATGTTGCCATTGTAGGTGGAGGCGATACCGCAGCGGAAGAAGCAAGTTACCTAGCCAAGATTTGTAACAAAGTGTACATGTTGGTTCGCAAAGGTGAAATGCGTGCATCCAAAGCGATGCAGCACCGAGTAGAAAACTTAGAAAACGTTGAAATCCTGTACCACACCGAAACCGATGAGGTGCTGGGAGAAAACGAAGTTGAGGGTGTACGCGTGGTAAACAATCAAACCGGTGAGAAGAAAGAACTGGACATAAAAGGATTCTTCGTGGCCATCGGTCATACACCAAACACCGGTATATTCAAAGAATACATTGATATGGATGATCAAGGTTATATCATTACAAAGCCTGATAGTTCGAAGACCAACGTTGATGGCGTATTTGCTTGTGGCGATGCGCAAGACAAAATTTATCGTCAAGCAGTTACAGCAGCCGGTACAGGATGTATGGCCGCTTTAGATGCTGAGCGGTATCTCGCTGCAAAAGGTCACTAAGAACCAATAAGAACTATAATCAAACGGGAAGCCTATTGGCCTCCCGTTTTTTGTTCCGAGAATAGGTAAAAATTACCTTTAGTTAGTGTATTTGAGTTTCTTCGTTACTTGGTCTAATAGTCTCTTTTGCAAATCGAAATTAACGACGCTTTTTCGATCACTCGTTGATGGCCATCAAATGATTAATTGACTGTTATCAGTATTCTTACAGTGTCTTGAAGTCGAATTTTAGATAACTTGCAATTTGAATATCACTTTATGAAAATTCTAGTACCTCTTGCTGGAGTGCTCTTGCTTTTTGCATCCGGATGTATCCGAGATATTGAAGAGAGCTTCAACAAAATTTCAGACGTTAAACAGGTCGAATGGGATCCTACCATTGCGGCTCCTATCGTGAAAACACGTTTAACCATTGAGGATTTCCTCAATCAAACGTCCACCGCATTTCTGGAAATTGATGACGATAATCTAATCCATGTGGTTTATCGAGGAGAATTAGGAAGTATTAAAGCTAGTCAACTTGCCGGAATACCCCCACAAAATTTCAATGGTAGCTTTGGTCTTACTCAGTTTCATATCAACGAGTTAAACAACAACGGTTCGGTGACCATAAACGCGAGTACCATATTTAATTTCGACTTGACCAGCGCTGAAATGGACAGCCTATACATGAAAGCGTGTGCGTTGGCAACGCAGTTGTCGTCTGACTTACAACACGATTTATCCATTAAACTTACGATACCGGGAATCCAGTTAAATGGTGCCGACTATACCCACACGTTCGACTTGCCATACAGTGGTTCAACTCCGTCTACAGTGAGTGCCTCAGACAATGTAAGTGGAGCCTTTTTTGATTTGACCAAGAGTGGTGTTCAGAATTTCAACCAACTGAGAGCGTTCTTCGACATAACGGTG
>CAJXLR010000130.1 GCA_913056425.1 uncultured Bacteroidota bacterium | reverse complement strand
GTCAACGTAAAAAACCATGTATAAAGACCTCATTTCCTAGGAGTTAGCTGATGGCAAAACCAAAGAACAGCTTTTGGACATCGCACAAAGAATCATTGATGAATGGATGAAAAAGCTACCCGGATTTATCAAATGGGAGATTCACGAGTCTGGCAATGGAGTGTTCTACGACATCGTGTACTGGAAGGATGAGGCTTCAGCAAAAAACGCAGAGAAGCAAATGATGAACATACCAAGTGCAGCAGAATGGTATGGTTGCTACAAACCGGAAACTATTTCAGGTAAGAAGATGAAGTTATTGAAGGAGTTTTAGCCAGGGCTTGAGTCTAACCTTTATTGCAGAAGGCAAGGGGATAGGTAGAGTCTCATTCAGTCACCCAGTCATTCAATCATTAACCAATTTATCAATGCACTCGATCCCCACGATATTCCATGCGGCCCATTAAATCAGCTTCGTATGCCAAGAATTCTTGCCAACGTTGCTTAACGTATTCCTCATCTGCGTAGTTTTTAGCGAGGTCGATGAATAAACGATAGTGCCCTGCTTCTGAAACCATAAACTCATGGTAGAAGTCTTTCAGTTTTTCATCGCTCACATGGAGCGACAGCAACCTGAATCGTTCACAGCTCCGAGCTTCAATCATAGCACATAAAAGCAACGCTTCAATCAATTGATGCTCAATGCTACCTCCCTTTTTTAAGCCCTTTTGGAGCTCTAATACATATTCGTCTTTACGCGGTTTTCCGAGGTTATAGCCACGCTTGTTGAGCTCCTTGAGAACTTTGCGGAAGTGTCCCCATTCCTCTGCAACAATGGGACTTACCTTCTCCACGATTTCTGTATAATTGGAAAATCGAACGATAAGCGAAATACCTGTAGTTGCAGCTTTTTGCTCACAGAAGGCGTGATCGACGAGTATTTCTTCAATGGTCTTTTCCGCAATGTTTACCCAGCGAGGGTCGGTAGCCAATTTGAGTCCTAACATCTTTATTCTTCGTAAGGCCTTAGTGGAAGCTTATTAATCACATATAAATCCACCAGGCGCATGTTATTTTCTTCAAGCAAATAAACCGGATACGGTACATTTTTCAAATGACTCAATGCGCCGGTGTAGTATTTTAGACTGTTTTCAAACGATAGCGACCAATCGAAGAAAAGTACTCTATCATTTACAGCGAATCCCAATTCTTTGAATGTCCAGTATCGTCGCTCATATGCCGGATGTATGGTCTGAAGTGAGGGAATTAACGCCTTACATCCATAATTGAACATATCTGACTTCGAATGAAATACTGCTACATCGGCGTTGAATTCATCCACAAGAGCATTGATCTCTTCGCATTGAACACATAGTTCGGAAATCGTTTTTACACCAACCTTCCCTGAGTTTTCTTGAACTTGTGTTCGCACATCCTGCTCGATGGAACTCACGTTTTGTCCAAGGCCAATTAGGGCAACGACTATTAGCAAAAACTTGTAAGCCGGTTTTAACACAATACCTTGAACACGAGGTAAAAGGCTTATAACCAGCGGAAGAGCTAGATACATCCGTTCGTAAGGGAAAAACACGTTCGCTGTGCCATCAGTAGTTTTCTCGAGTCCTAAACTCACGATCACGAATATGAACATACTCAGTGAAAGGTAGCCGAGTAACCGGTTGTGTCGAATGGACGCAAGAATACACGCACCTAGAATTACCATAAACAAAACCCCATTATTCCAGATTGGGGTAATGAACTGCCATCGCTCTCCAATGTGGCGTACATTATCAAGTAGAAATTCAATTTCCCAATTCATCGCCCAGAGCTTATGAACAAATTGGATTGAATTGGCATTTGGCGGTTGAAACAAAAAAATCGACCCGAACAATGCAAATGCCCATTTGGTGAGTGTCAAAGGGTTCTTGAGCTTTTCAAAAAGTTCTGACGCAGTGATTACGTAGTATGCAAGAACCGGAAGTGTAAGCAAGATGGAATTTGGGTTAGCATAGTAGCTTAATACACACAATATCAATCCGATAAGCTTCCATCGTTCCGGTTTTAAGGTGAGTAACGAAAGTCCGATACTGGCTAATCCAATAGCTCCGAAAAACCCACGTACCATAGAGCTGATCATGTGATATTCGTTAGGTAGCAAGCAGAGCATAGCAGCTCCAATCCAGATTACAGTTGTATCCTCTTTTCGAAAGAATAATGTGAAAACAACTAAAAATGGGATGATTGACAGAATGCTTCCAGCCACAGGCATAGCAATTTCAACAGATAAACCAAGTTTCAGCAACAGAGCACCAATTAAAGACTCTAGTGACATGTTGTACTGTTGGCCATAGAAATAGATGCTGTGAAAACGACCTTCGGACTTGTCTACGGCAGACAACCAGTTAATTACTTGATCATCGTCTGTATAAATCATGGTAAACTTGGAATGTACCAAGGCCTTGAGTAGGACTACAATGATTAGCGGTAGAAATATCCAGTATTGACTATTAAACCACTTCATTAAAAGAGGTATAAAATGCTAATAAACAGGATTGTACCTGCTATCATGAAGAGCAACGAATAGGGTAGAATATCTTTTGCTTTAAGACCCGTAATTCCCAGTAACGGCAGTGCCCAGAACGGTTGCAACATGTTGGTTATTTGGTCGCCATAAGCCAGGGCCATCACGGTTTTTGCCGATGACACATTAAGCGTTTGAGCTGCTTCAATTAAAATGGGTCCTTGTACTTGCCACTGACCGCCGCCACTCGGAACAAGTATATTCACAACCGCACTGCTTATGAAAGCAAAAAATGGGAATGTATCGTGGTTACTCATTTGGATAAAAAAGTGGGCAAAGACCTCGAGTAGACCACTGTATTTCATAATACCCATAATTCCGGCATACAACGGAAACTGAATCATAATGCCCGTGCTTCCTTGGATTGCGGTCTCCGTGGCTTGAATGAATCGTCTTACGGATTGATGCGAGACTAAAGCAATTCCAAACAAGATGAAATTGATGGTATTGAGATTAAAATAGTTCCACCAACTCGTTTGACGTAAGAGCTCACTTACTGCAATCACAATGAAAATTGCACCAAATACAAAACCGATAAGTCTACTGTCGTCCAGCTTTTCTGCTCCTTTGGCGTCGTGATCCTTGCTGTGGTGCTTGTGATGCACATTAGCGGGATAGGTCTTGCGAAAGGGACGTTTAGCAAGCCAAATCGCGAATAAAGGAAACAAAACAAGGCTTGCGACAATTGCGACAATATTTGCCAGTCCAAAGATGGTTTGGTCCGGGCTCAATACACCCATTTGTTGCACTAAGCTGTGATCTGATGTGTTAACGGTGAGTGGCGCGGAACCCGATAAGCCACCATGCCAAACCATCAATGCAGTATAACCACACGCCGCGATGAGCGGATAGTTGAGCTCAATACCTTTTTCTTTGGCGTGTAGACCAACCTTATTCGCCAATATTGCACCAAATATTAACCCCAAGCCCCAGTTGAAGTATCCTGCGAGAAGCGCGCAGAAAGTCACCCAAAACGCTGCCGTCACGTTCGACGTGCATAAACCGGTTATCAACTTAATTACCCGGCCAACTTGTTTGCTAAGTGCAATCGTGTGACCAAGAACAAGCATCAACATCATTTGCATGGTAAAGGCTAGCAGCTCCCATATACCTTTCGACCAACTGTCGGTAACATGGCGAACAATCGTGTTGTCACCCGAATCGGTGAGCGTACCCGCAAGAACAGCCGTGAGGACGGTGAGGAGAACTGCAATTACAAATGGAGAAGGCAAAACCTTTCGTACCCACTTCATATAACCATCTACCCAGTTCATTTCCAGATCAATGATAGCATTTTTTGAAGATACCGTTCATCAATTTCATCAAAGCAGTTAAATTCAGTGCTGTCCACATCCAAAACTCCAATGATATTTCCGTTGTGCTTGATCGGTATAACTATTTCAGAATTCGATTCCGCGCTGCAAGCTATATGTCCTGGGAACTTATGTACATCTGCTACAATCTGAGTTTTGTCTTGGTGCCACGCGGTTCCACAAACTCCTTTGCCTTTCTCAATACGTGTACATGCCACCGGGCCTTGAAATGGGCCTAAGACCAATTCATTTGCCTCTACGAAGTAGAAACCGGTCCACCAGAAGCCAAACTCACGGTGCACCAGGGCTATCATGTTGGACATATTTGCTTGAATACTGTCCTCGTCCGATGTTAAAGCTTCAAACTGCTTTAGAAGGGTTTCATATCGTTCTGATTTAGACACTACAAGCTTATTTTTAATCCATCATAAGCCAACTCAATACCATCGGGTAAATCCTTACTTACGCGCTCGTGTAATCCCAGTTGGTGACTGATGTGTGTGAAATATGTTTTGTCCGCACCAATTTCTTGTGCAAGTTCTATGGCTTCTTCCAGTGTGAAGTGGGAGATGTGTTTTTCTTTTCTTAAAGCGTTTAGCACCAGCGTTTTAGAGCCTTTGATCTTTTCTTTCTCAGCCTCAGATATGTAGTTCGCATCTGTGATGTACGTGAAATCACCGATACGAAAGCCAAACACGGGCAATTTGTAGTGAAGGGTTTCAATTGGCTCAAAGAGCAAATCGTTCACGCGGAAAGATTCGTTTTCGATGATATTTAGATTTGCTTGCGGTACACCGGGGTATTTCTGAGCCGCGAATACGTAGTCGTAATCCTTGCGCAGAACACTGTCAACTCGCTCATCACAATACACCTCCATGTCTTTTTTCTGGATGTAGTTAAACGCTCTGATATCGTCAAAACCAGCTGTATGGTCTTTATGGCCATGTGTGAAAACTATCGCATCTAGTCGATTGATTTGCTCACGAAGCATCTGTTGTCTGAAATCAGGACCAGAGTCAATTACAACACTGGTTCGATCAGTTTGAATGTGAATACTTGACCTTAAACGCTTATCACGCAGATTGGAGGATTGACACACGTCACAGGTACAACCAATTATTGGTACACCTTGCGAGGTTCCGGTACCCAGAAATGTTATAACTCCTTGTGCGTGCATGGAGGCAAAGTTTAATTTTTAAAGAGAAACAAAAAACCGATTTACGGATTTTTAAGAATACGGTCTATCGTCAGCTTTGAGAGGCTGTTCAACTGACCATTAAGCTTGTTACGTGCATCATCGCTCAAATACCAGCCCAGTGGAATGTTTTCCTTGTCTTCCCGCTCTAATCGTAAGACATAAATCTCGTCGTTGTTTTGCTCAATCAAAAGTTTTCCGTTACTCAACACTTCATTACTGTTGTTGTTCCAGATGTTTGTATAGGTTTGAGCGGGAGCAAGCGTTTCAACCATACCTTTTAAGGGTTTGTCATCCACCTGAGATTTAGTGTTACGAATGGCTATGAAGCGAAACTGTATCCGATATCCATGCTTTTGGGATAGTTTCTTTAAAATGGTGTATAGGTCAAGCATACTCTGCATACCTAGATTCTCGTAGTATCCACCATCCACTAAATTACCGTAAGTGTTACCTTTTCTATCTTTAATCATAGCAGGTGGAGTGATGAATGGGAAACGTGCCGACAACCCAATGGCAGTGCTGGTTTGTATCTGGCCATGCTCTTTCTCTGACTATGCATATGTTGGGGGTTTGGGGTTGGATACTGAGTGAACGGACACAACCTACCACTCACTCAGCATACAGCGACACTCACA
>CAJXLR010000129.1 GCA_913056425.1 uncultured Bacteroidota bacterium | reverse complement strand
TTGGAAGAGTCCAGGCCAGGTATTTATTTTAGGATAAAAATACTGACTCATTAAATCAGTGTTTCATTGAATCATTCGTTAACTAGCTCTTCCCATTTCTTGTTGCCAAAATTCCCTGAGCTCATCAGTAACAAAACAGATCCAGGTTCAACCTGCTGCTTCAGTTGCTCCCATAAATTATCGTTGTTGTTTTCAACAACTACATCGCCAAAGCTTTCTTGAATTGTATCCGGCGAAATCTCTTCCATCTTCCTCCATTCAAATACATGCGCATTGTAGTACACGTATGCGATGTCAGCTGCATTCATCGAATTTTTATAGTGGGGTAAAAAATGTTCTGATAAACTCGAAAACGTATGGAGTTCAAAAACTGCAATCACTTTCTTATCTGCAAATGTTTTGGACACCGCGTCAACTGTCGCTTTTACTTTGCTGGGTGAGTGTGCAAAATCTCGGAAAAATTTAATGTCGTTCTCATCGTAGACCTTCTCCAACCTTCGAGCGGTTCCGCTGAAAGAAGAAAGTGCCTTCAAACTTTCATCTGCAGAAATACCAACTTGCTCCAATGCTAAAATGGCAGCTTCCATATTCTGAAAGTTGTGATCACCAAAAATCTCCATTGAGTATGACTTGCCACCGTGGTGAATAGTTGATACTCCTTCGTTTATTGACACTTCTAAACCATTGTAACTATGGACAGTGAGGTGCCCGGCATGGCGGTGTACCATGTCGTTTAAGTCTTGGTCTCCGGAAAATGGTATCAAATGCGCTTCCTGTGTCATGTCACTTATAAAATCGCTGAATGTTTTCAAGTACTCCGGGTAGGTTGGAAACACATTTACGTGGTCCCACGCTATTCCGGTTATGATAGCAATATGCGGGTTGTACCAGTGAAATTTCGACCGTCGGTCTATCGGGCTGCTCAGGTATTCATCTCCTTCGATTATCGCAAGAGGTGCATCAGACAACTGCACCATCCGCTCAAAACCATCCAACTTTGAGCCAACTAAGTAGTCGAACTTCCGATTATAGTGCATAAGCACGTGCATGATCATTGCCGTTGTCGTAGTCTTACCATGACTACCAGCCACCACCAACCGAGTGACATTCTTCCAATGGTTGGCTACAAACTCAGGAAACGACTGAATAGATAGTCCAAGTTCTTGAGCACGAAGTAATTCAGGATTATCCGGTCGGGCATGCATCCCCAGAATTACAACATCCAAATCTGATGTTATACGATTGGCATCCCACCCCATCTTCTCAGGCAACAAACCAGCTTCCTCCAGTCGGCTCTTGGACGGATCAAAGACATCATCGTCACTCCCGCTAACCACATGTCCATTCGCTTGTAGCGCAAGTGCCATATTGTGCATTACCGCTCCTCCTATTGAAATGAGATGTACTCGCATGATTCTGACATTTGTGTGAACCACAAGGTTACAACATTGTTAGATATTTGTTCGTTAACCAACCGTAGTACAATCAAACATGAAAAAGAAAGTAATATTCGTTGCCCTGATATTATTTAGTTCTCTTGCCCTGCTTCAGTATTTCTCTCTAGCCAAAGTGATGAAATCTGCAAGTGTAGACTCAAACCAAATCGAGACAATAGACACACCCATTGTTCCAACCGATACAGAGATTTATCAGAATGGTGACTATATCATTTTGAAGAAGGATGGCCAGTATTTCTTCTTTGAGAAAAAACGATCAATCTAAAGGCACGATTCTTAACTCATCTCCAATAAACCATCTGTCTACCACTTCAATTGCCAGAAAGGCAACGTAGGCTTTATGCTTGCCGCTTTGGCAGAGATAAGTGATTTCACCGTATCGAACTCCTGTTTCATGTTCTTTGATACGAATTCGTTGTTTGATTAACTCCATTCTTCGGAAATTGAAACGCATCACTTTCGCATCTTTCAACATCCGTATGTGTTGCTTCCTGAGATTGTGCTCTAAGTACTGCTGTTTCACAGTAGCAAGTCGCTGTAATTGCTTCAGATCCATGCTATCCATTTGTTCCTTCAACATTTCTGCCGTTGGAGTGTAGGGCAGCAACTTATCAAACTTCTTAGTTTTTAACGCATTAAAAATCGAGTCGACCAGTTCCGGCAAAGTATCGATTAAATCGACACCATATCGCAAGGCAATGGAATCGATCTGTACATACTCAACGTTTGTCGAATCTTCTCGTTGAGTAGAATACGACTGAGCACTGCTTATCGCACCAATGCAAATCAGCATCCAAAAAAAGAGATATCGAACCGTTTGATTCATTTGTTCAAATAACGTCATTATTAGACTTTTATTCCGTTCAACTAAGCATCAACAATTGGAAGCCATAACTTCGCACAGTGTCTCGTTTAGCACTTACAATCCTAGTTATCTTAACTCCTCTAGCGAGTGTTGCTCAACATTATGTTGGGTTGCTTGAAGGAGATAGTTTATTTGCTGATACAGCATGTTACTACACCGACTTCCAAGACAAAGAACAGGTCATTCGGTTTGCGTCCATTTGGGCGATGGAGGAAGACTGTCCTTTTGCCATTATGGAGCTGACTGAAAATCAGTTCTCGTTTCATACGATTACATCCAAGTCATTCAAAAAGCTAAAACACTACCGGGATGCGGTTAGAGTACACGAAATTCCATACCACACTGCTGGTATAGTTGCAAGCGACGGTGAAGTCCGATTTACTCGAAATCACTCCTACGGAGATTTTCTTTTCACAACAGCTACAAGTTTTGAATCTGTTATCGCCCAGCTTGAACGACAAGAAAGTCAGTTCGCTACCAAAGAAAATTTGAAAGGTCTTTTCGCGGGTTCGTATATAGTGACATCGACGCGAGCGCAATTAAGAGCAAAAGAGCTAAGAGATGAAGGACATCCTGAACAATCGGCTTTTCTGGAGACAATGGTTGTGGCCTTCGCCAATCGCTATTTTAATGCTTGGAACAATTACCATTTATACAACCTCGACGAAGTCCCTGAAGTATGGCGTCACGCGTTTGACGTCTGTCAGCTTGCTGAGACAGACCCATTTATTGATCGGAGGCATGTTGTTGAGGTAATTGCTACAACCTTTATCGCTCACGTTGTATACGACCTTCCGATGGCTCTTCGTCGTATTGGCTTACCTAAAAAACGAAGTGAAAACTACAATCTCCTAAAGGAATTCAATGGTATTCTGATGGCTCAGACGCCAAACCTTTTTGCTCGAATTGAGCATGGATATGGGAAGTTTGCACGCGTTCAAACGGAGCGATTTGTAAATCAATTGGATATGGCTACAATCCGTATTCTATTCTACCAATCCCGTAGATTGTCGCTTAAAAACGCACGTTCAACTCCAGAAGAACAAATTGACGAACTTGCCTGCAGGTACACTCAACGTGCGGCTAAACTGCTTAACTGGATTTATCCCGAACGGATTAGAATTACCCTACTGAAGACATCGAACTTGAGCATGTAGACACCCCTATTGAAACATCAAAAATGATTGTTTCGTGACACTCATGTGACAAAGTAGGTAAACTAATGGTAACACGTAACCGTTAAACTTGTATCTATTATTTAGTCAATAAGTTTTCTTACGACGAAGATTAATTGGTTTTACGACATCTAAAACAGCCGACGCGAGTCGGCTGTTTTTATTTTACAGAAGCGGCAGAACACTATCTTTGCGTATGAAGTTCCGCCACTTAGTCTTCCTCTTCATCATCGCTTTTGGGATATCGAGCTGCTCGTCTTCATCTCAGCAAACCTCAGACAAACCAGTAGTTGTTGCCACAACGAGTATCATTGCCGACGTACTAACAAATATCTGCGGAGAAACTGCTGAAATTCAATCCATTATGGGGCCTGGTGTAGATCCACACCTGTACAAAGCATCTCATAAAGACATCGAAAAGTTTACAACTGCTGATGTAATTGTATACAGTGGCCTGCATTTAGAAGGAAAAATGTCTGACGTGCTGGAACGGTTGGCAAAAAAAAAGACTGTGCTTGCATTTTCTGAAGGAGTTAAACCCACAGACCTGAGGGCCATAAATGCTGATGCCGATGTTTACGATCCTCACATATGGTTCGACCCAACAATCTGGAAGCAAGGAATCATGTATGTAGCCGAGGAGCTAGGCTCAAAATACCCTAACCTAAAAGAAGCCATTGATAAAAACACAACAGACTACATTGCAGCGTTAGATTCGATTGATTCATTGTGTATAGAGTTAGCACAAAGTCTGGAGCAAGACAAGCGGGTGATTATAACCTCTCACGATGCATTTGTGTACTTTGGCAACCATTATGGATTCGAGGTAAAGGGATTGCAAGGAATCTCCACACTTTCGGAGTCAGGATTGAAGGATGTAACGAACATGGTGAATTACATTATTGACCGAAAAGTAGCTGCCGTATTTGTCGAAAATTCTGTACCACAAAAGGCATTACGATCTGTCATCGACGGATGTAACGTGAAAGGGCACACTGTTGAAATTGGAGGTGAGCTTTTCTCAGATGCACTTGGAGCTGAACGAACACCTGAAGGCACGTATGCAGGCATGCTCCAATATAATATGGAAACCGTGGTTAAAGCACTTGCAAAATGAACTCCGTAGAAACGCACAATCTAACTGTCATTTACGACAAAAAACCAGCGATATGGAACATTGATTTCACGTTGCCCGCCGGAAAGATTATCGGTATAATGGGACCAAATGGTTCAGGGAAATCAACGTTACTCAAGGCCATTATGGATATCGTTGAACCGAATATGGGGTATGTAAAACTCATGGACAAACCGCTCGACGATGTACGCGACAAGGTCTCATATGTACCACAACGCTTGTCCGTCGACTGGGACTTCCCAGCTAGTGTGTATGATGTAGTAGCTATGGGGCGTTATGCCAAACGTGGAATGTTTAAGAAGCTGTCTTCGGACGACAAAAAACGCATTGATGAAAGTTTGGAAATGGTCAACATGTCGGCATTTCAAAATCGTCAGATCTCACAGCTAAGCGGCGGACAGCAACAGCGTGTGTTTCTAGCTCGAGCTCTAGCACAAGATGCCGATATATACCTAATGGATGAACCTTTTGTAGGAGTTGATGCAGCAACGGAACAAGCAATCATCACACTACTCAAGAACATGCGAGACCAAGGAAAAACCCTACTGGTTGTGCATCATGACCTTCACACAGCGCAGGACTACTTTGAGCATATGGTTTTGCTAAACACAAGATTGGTCGCAGAAGGTCCAACAGAAGAAATCTTCAATGAAAAAATCCTCACTGAAACCTATGGTGGAACTTTAACAACATTATCTAAAGTTGCTAATGTTCTGAAAGAGAAAGACTTCCCAATGCGTCACAAATAGTGGATTTCTTCAGTGAAATAGCGTCCTTCTTCAGTTTTACAGAACCAAATGTACGAGTCGTATTTTGGGGCAGTCTTATTTTGTGCTCTATTTCAGGCCTCGTTGGTACGTTTACGCTCTTGCGGAAGCGATCACTCATTGGAGATGTTATCTCTCATGCTGTTCTACCCGGGATTGCTTTAGCTTTTATTTTGGGTCAGCAAAAGAATCCGGCATACCTGATTATAGGAGCAACCGTAACAGGATGGATTTCCACCTTCCTGGTCGACTACATAACCAAGAACTCGAAGATAAAAAGTGATACCGCGATAGCCCTCATATTAAGTGTATTTTTTGGTGCAGGTATTTTATTGCTTACTCATATC
>CAJXLR010000128.1 GCA_913056425.1 uncultured Bacteroidota bacterium | reverse complement strand
GGTTTGATCCAAAGAATGTTAAAATAGGACTCTACGAGACCCTTGTACAGGATATCAGCCCTGAAGATATCATTCTGAATACGTCGAATAGCAAGTTGGATTTATTGCCATCAAATATTGACCTCGTAGGGGCGGAGATTGAAATGATCGATTTGCCAAACCGAGAAAAGTTGATGAAACGAATTTTGAGTAAGGTGAAAGAGTCTTATGATTTCATCATCATTGATTGCTCTCCTTCATTGGGTCTAATTACCACGAACGCCTTAGCTGCCGCGGATTCGGTGATTATCCCTGTTCAATGTGAGTACTTCGCATTAGAAGGATTAGGTAAGCTTCTGAATACCATTAAGATTGTTCAAAAGAGCATTAATCCAAGATTAGAAATTGAAGGTTTATTACTCACTATGTATGACAGTCGTCTCAGGTTATCGAACCAAGTAGTGGATGAGGTGAAACTACATTTCCAAGAGTTGGCATTCGATACAATCATTCAACGAAATACGAAACTAAGCGAGGCTCCGAGCTTTGGTGTTCCGGTGTTGGAACACGATGCTAATGCTCGAGGTAGTATCAACTACCTGGATTTAGCTCGAGAGATTTTACAAAAGAACGGTCTAACCAAAATGGCCGCGGAAGAGAAAGTATTACAATAGCAAGGAATAGAGGAAGATGGCGAAGCGAAATGCATTAGGTAAAGGCCTTGGGGCGCTTTTGGAAAACGATTCCAAGGAAGAGTTAGACATCAGTCAGGTAAAACCGAACTCGGTTGCGATGATACCGTTGGCACATGTTGTAGCCAACCCATTTCAACCTCGAACCGATTTTGAAGACGAGGCACTCAGCGAACTTGCAGAATCAATATTGATTCATGGTGTAATCCAACCGATAACCGTGAGAAAGGTTGGAGCGGATAAATATGAACTGATAAGTGGTGAACGCAGAACGAGAGCCAGTATCATTGCCGGTCTAGATCGGATTCCGGCCTATGTTCGTTTGGCAAACGATCAAGAAATGTTGGAGATGGCGCTCATCGAAAACATTCAACGGGAGGATCTCAATGCGATTGAGATTTCCCTCAGCTATAAACGTTTGTTGGACGAGTGCGGATTGAAACAAGAAGAACTGGGTGAGCGCGTAGGTAAAAAAAGATCCACGGTAAACAATTACTTGCGTCTGCTAAAACTTCCTGAGTCCATCCAAGCTGCCTTAAGGACCCAAGAGATTTCCATGGGACATGCACGTGCCTTGGTTAACATTGATGATGTCAAGGTACAAGAGTATCTCTGCAAGCGTACAGTTGCTGAAGGATTGTCTGTACGAAAAGTAGAAGAGCTAGTGAAGGAGTATCACGCGACGGGAGAGGTCCCGGAATCTACTGCGGTGGATACAACCATACCCAAGGAAAAGATAGAAAAGGCTAACTTCAAAGAATTCAAGCCTTACAAAGACTTGTTAAAAGAGCGACTAGATAGCAAAATTGAGTTTAAAGCCACCAACGGTGAAGAAGGAAAGCTCATAATTCATTTTGACGACAAGCCTCATTTAACCGACATTTTGGAGAAATTACGTCGTATTTAATCCAAACAGCGCAAGGCTTCTTCTTGGATGTTCTAATTTTGTGCCATGCGCAACGCTATTGTCATAACCTTTTTACTGTTAGCACTTGCTAGTCAGTCGTTTGCGCAAATGACCAGTGTGCCGAATCCTGTTTATTTCTGGTCGGAAACCCAACTGCCAATACGTGACTCCGGAGAAGTTCACAGCCCCAAGAAGGCCACAATCATGTCGGCAATCATTCCCGGGCTTGGACAAGTTTACAACAAGAAATACTGGAAGGTTGGTGTTATTTACGGATTGGGAATCGGCCTTGGATATGGACTAAAGGTTACGAACGATAGTCTAAAAGGCTATCAACAATCCTTAACGGCAGAGCTGGATGAAGACTCGACGACGGTTAACTATTTATATCCAAATCTTGGCGTAGACAAGATCAGGAGTGAACGAAACTATTATCGGCAAACCAGAGACCAACTCATTCTAGGACTAGCTGCGGTGTACGCACTACAAATCATTGACGCCAACGTAGATGCACACTTGCGGGAGTTCGACATCAACAAAGATCTAGCATTGCAAATTCGACCTACGTATCAAGCATCGGTAGTTGGCATAACTCCTATGGTTGGTGCGAGATTGAGGCTGAGGTAAATACGAACCGTTAACACTTACCATTAACAGATGGTGGCAAGGCCTACTTAATAGAATGCAGCATATTCAACGTAAAACACCATAATGGCCATCGCTGTAAACCATACCCGAAAACCCAATTTTGAACTCTCCATCATTGTTCCACTCCTAAGAGAAGTCCGAAAATTACACTGGCTACACTGCCAAAGCTCACGATTCTTTAACCACCAATGTTTCTCGCATTTACAACGTTTACATACAACACCTTCTTTTTCACGAATCACTCTCCAATGCTCTCTGCAACCTGCCTCGTCTGGAAATTCTTCAACAAACTTGATAATTTGATCTTACACACTGCAGTAGACACATCTCCTGATATGATTAAAATAGCAGATAGCACTTTACTTCGTGATAAAGACTTAATTATGAAGGTCATTCTACAGGACCCTTCTCTTTTAATTTACGCTAATGAATCTTTGAAGCAAGACCAGGATGAGTTGGCTTTGTATCTATAAGTAACTAATCTCTGTGAGTCTTTGCGCTTCTGTGAGCTTTGTGAGAGAAACAGTGCCTGTTGGCATGCATGAATTTGTAAGTATCGAGTTGATCACTTCCTATTTATAGTCAATGCTTCAAATTATTGGTCATTGACTTCCAGTCAGTTACTTTTGCGCCAAAATTAGAGCAATGCAAAAAGTAGGAGTAATTGGTTCAGGAACTATGGGTAACGGTATCGCGCATGTATTTGCACAGAACGGTTACCAAGTAAATCTAATCGACATTAAAACTGAAGCCTTGGAAAGAGCTTTGGCAACGATTTCGAAAAACCTCGACCGTCAGGTTGCTAAAGGCAAAATCGACGAACAGACTAAAACAGATGCATTAGCTCGAATTACCACATTCACAAACGTGGTAGACGGAGTTAGCGAATGTGATTTGGTAGTTGAAGCAGCTACAGAACGCCTTGATTTAAAGATGAAAATCTTCAAAGAGATTGACGCCGCTGCCCCTGAGAATTGCATCCTGGCAACAAATACCTCTTCTATCTCAATAACGGAACTAGCCTCGGCTACAAACCGACCGGATAAAGTGATTGGTATGCACTTCATGAATCCGGTACCGGTAATGAAACTTGTGGAAATCATCAACGGTTACAGCACTTCTGCTGAAGTAACCCAAACGATTGAAGACCTATCCAAAAAGATTGGGAAGGTACCGGCTATGGCCAACGATTACCCTGGATTTATCGCGAACAGAATTCTTATGCCAATGATTAATGAGGCAATCTATACCTTGTTTGAAGGAGTAGGAGGGGTTAAGGAGATTGATACCGTGATGAAACTTGGCATGGCTCATCCAATGGGACCACTACAACTTGCTGATTTTATTGGATTAGACGTTTGCAAAGCTATCCTAGACGTACTTTACGACGGATTTGGCAATCCAAAGTACGCACCATGCCCATTACTCGTAAACATGGTGAACGCCAACAAACTTGGAGTGAAGTCGGGTGAAGGATTCTACTCATGGACACACGGTACCAAAGATTTGGTTGTTTCTAAGAGCTTCTCGTAAGTCTATATCGGTTTGTTACTCAGAAGGGTGACAGCCTAAACATATTTTTCGGGAGACCTTTCCATCAGAATCTTTGGTTTTATGGCACGTTTGACAGTCGAGTTTCAACTGATCGGCATGCACGTCGTGAGGGAATTCAATGGCTTTCTCCGGCTTATATTCTTTTTGGTCATTTGGTTGAGCAAAACATGCGCTAAAGAATATCAAATGTGCAATCGAGAAAAAGGTCCAACCCGATAAGTACCTACTCCCCATATGCAACCATCTCTTCATAGAGTGGACGCCATCCCTGCCAACGGCCATCATCACTGAGTGATTCGTTATGCCACAGCGAACAAAACAGTCCGTCTACGCTTCGGACATCGTCCATATATCGTTTCATGTCATCAATAGCTTGCTCAAGCGATAGTTCATCGTAGTGTAATGGGGTGATATCCATATAGCAGAAAGGCACAAGCAACAGATCTGTCTTTTCATTGTTCTCTAAATCGAAGAAGTAGAATCGATCTGCAATTCCTGCCCGAAAACCGCTGTGCGACGTATAGCCAAGTGTATACTCTTCTCTTACTCCTAGTTGGATCAAACGCTGATAAGTAACTGGAAATCTGTGTTTTAAAAAGTGTTGTCTACTAATAACACCTGCACTAGGTTCTATCGCTGTTATGGTTTGATGCTCCTGAAGCAGGATGTGAAAGTCGCTATTAGATTGATAGGAGGGATGTAAACCAACGCTATATTGTTCGTGACGCACTAGGCGATGTATGAGTGATTGAAACGACTGGTTACTTGAATCTATGTTTTTGTCGTGCTCGCCCCGTTTCCCAACTTGTACAAAGTACTTGACTGTTGTACCAAACTGGTTGTGAAGTTTGTCCTGATAATCAAAATTGTAAAAAGGGTCTGACTTCCCTTTTATCAGCACATCGAAGCGTTGAGACACCAAATCTTTGTTGCCACTTCGCCAGTCACGCCATAAACCACCAAGATTACGTAGAAATCCTTTGTTGTGATATTTCCAAGCTTGGTCAATGTCTATCGTTGACAGATACTCAAACTTGAAATCATGACTTAAGCCAAGTTCATTATACAACGCTTTCCGCCATTGGTTCACCAAGGGTTTGCGAATCAACCCGTGTTTCACCAAACAACTTGCTTCCGCCGGAAATCGATTGTGATCGTCTGGTTCAAAGGGAAGATATTCTTCGTATCGACTCACTAAATAGAATGCCGATGCAAAAACATCGAACGGTTTGTCGTCTAGAGATAGAGTAGAGCAGTTAAACCAGTCCGGACCCACACCCACATTGATTTCTCTTAGGTTCGACTCAAACAACAAGCCATTTGGGATAATCTGGTACCCAGGAAGTTGCTGGTTTGAATAGTTGATTTTGATACCTGTTGCAGATTGGTATACATCCACGTTGGAAATCAAGGCAAATCGATTACCAAAAAATAAGTCCAAGACGTAAGTGAGCCTGGAAGTAGCTTCTTGGGCAAAAACAAAAATGTCGGGTTGTGTCACCTAAAGTTTTCGAAAGCTTGATCCAGCAACTTTGCAAGCGCAAAGTCCTTTTCTGTTACAATATTACCCGCATCATGGGTCGATAATTCAACCTCAACGCGGTTATATACATTCGTCCATACGGGATGGTGGTTTATATCCTCAATGCTCTCAGAGACATCAAACATCCATCGCGTGGCATCTAAGAAATTGTCAAACGTAAATGTTTTCGTGAGTTTGTTATTTGATTCTTGCCAACCTTCCATTAGGGTTTCAAAAGTTTGAAGTGCGCGCGCTGCTCGTCGCTATTCAATTCTACAAAATAAATCCCGGATTCTAAGCCTTGAGGTGATATTTCAATACTCAACTCTTGCTCGTATGTGCGTACCAAATGACCCAACTGGTCATAAATCTTGGTAGTGAATAAATTGCCCGACTTTGAAGTCACCCAGGCTGAACCACTCCCTTCGGTAAAACCATTTGTATTGCGAACATCCCAAAGACCTCGGCTGCTAATCGCATCTG
>CAJXLR010000127.1 GCA_913056425.1 uncultured Bacteroidota bacterium | reverse complement strand
CATATTGAACGTTTTGACAAAAGGGCCAAATCGTTTAAACACCTGCGATTTAAAGATGCTCAAGGCAATCCGAACAGGTATCAAATTAACTGCATTCAAGAAGATAAAAGCGGAAGATTACTCGTGGGAACCGATGGCGGAGGTTTGGCCGTTCTGGACGTAGATCAAGAAAGTTGGTTGATTTATAACGACACCAATAGTTTAATTCCAAACAACTACATCAAATGCATTAATCAGGAGGCAAATGGTTTGGGTCTCTGGGTAGGAAGCCTTGAAGGTATAGTACTTTATAACAACGGAGTATTCAAAACTTTCAGCTCACTTCAACCATTCTCGAATCAAGCAGTAAATGATATACTTCATTTTGGAACCAAGTTATACGTGGCAACAGACGGGCAAGGCTTGCAAATCTGGGACATCAAACGCGACGAGGTTGTTGCCATTCCATCACCAAGAATCCGTTATGCAAATTTCACAACTTTCGTAAACATGGATAGTTCTGGCAGTCTCTGGATTGGGACTCGAGGAGCGGGTTTAATGAAGTTTACGGGAGACGAATTTGTAACCTATCGACATAACCCGTTTAACTATCGTAGTTTAATTGGAGACAAGGTAAATGTTAGTTATACGAGTGCTCAAGGCATACTTTGGTTTGGTTGCCAAGTAGGAATTAGCAAGCACGACCCCAACCAACGGCTATTTCACCTATTCAGGGATTTTGTTCACCAAGGAAAGCCCGTAAACAATAACATGTACTCGATGTACGAGACCAAAGATGGTATGATTTGGTCGGGCACTTTGGGCGGAGGCCTCAGTAGGTTTAATCCTAGAACGGAGGAGATTATTATCTATCCGGTGATTCAGGATGGTGATGTTGAGTCTAGAGCCGTTCGTGCAATATACGAGGACAAAGAGGGTGTTCTTTGGGTGGGGACACGAGACGAAGGTCTGTTTTCGTTTGACCGCTCAACGGAAAAGTTCACACATTATCCACCTCAACGCAAAGAGATAAAAACGCAAACCGTGATGCACATCATGGAAGATAGCGACGGGATGCTATGGATTGCAACTCGATGGGGAATTGCTCGTTTCGACCGGGAGACCAAACGATATACTATGTACCAAACCGGGTACTTGAACAATAACCCAATTTACCAGATATACGAGGATACAGCCAGGAATGAATTCCTTTTGGTCACCTTCCGAACAGGACTGCACATCTTTAACCGCGACAACTTAAATGCGGAATTGGTGCTCCAACATGACCCGGAAGATTCAACAAGTCCTTCAACCAATTCCATGATGTGTATCGAACCGATTGGGAACGACTCTTTCATCATAGGAACATATGGTGGCGGTTTGAACATATTTGACCGAAAAGCCGGAATATTCACTTCCATAACCAGTCAGAACGGTCTCCCAAACGACGTCGTGTATGGAATCCTCCGTGGAGAGAACAATGACTTTTGGCTGAGCACCAATGACGGCATCATCAAATGGGACATGGATTCAAATTCGTTCACTACGTTCAATTTGAGCCATTACTTACAAAGCTTGGAATACAATGAAGGCGCCTACTGCAAGAGCCGTGACAATACGCTCTATTCCGGAGGACAGAAAGGCTTTAATTACTTCAAACCGGATGTAATCCTTAACAAAATAGCAACTCCTCAAATTGCGTTTACCGACTTTAAAAAAGCGAATAAATCTGTCGGATTTAAGCGAGACATCAATTACCTAAAAGAGATTTTAGTCTCACACAATGAGAACCTTATCAGTATTGAATTTGCTGCGCTAAACTTTGTTAGTCACGACGACAATCTGTACGCATATCAATTAGAAGGCTTTGACGACGAATGGATAGACGCGGAAAACAGGCAAGAAGCATTCTACACCAATCTGTCTCCGGGAACGTATACCTTTAAAGTACGCGCATCGAGTAAGCTCGGGAACTGGGATGAGACACAGCGTTCCATTGTTATACGTGTTCTTCCCCCGTATTGGTCAACCTGGTGGTTTAGGTCGCTCGTTGTGCTGGGAATTTTAGGCATCATTCTTCTAATCTTCCGGCAGCGAACAAAGTCGATTGCACTTTCCTATCAGCACAAAATGGTTGACCTCGAGTTAAAGGCATTGAGAAGTCAGATGAACCCGCACTTCATCTTCAACAGTCTGAACTCCATCCAGTACTTCGTGCTTAAAAACGAGCCAAAGGAAGCCTATACCTACCTCACCAAATTCTCCAGTTTGATGCGCATGATTCTTCAGAATGCTCGGGTAAAATACATCAGCTTGCATGAAGAATACGAGTGGTTGTCAACATACTTGGAATTGGAAAAACTGCGTATGGAGCAGCAATTGGATTTCAGCATAACCATCGACGAGAGTCTAGACCCCAAACGAACATTTGTACCCAGCATGTTGGTACAGCCTTATGTAGAAAATGCAATTGTTCATGGATTGCTACCAAAACAAAATAACCGAGTCTTAACCATCAGATTTACACGTAAGAACAAAAACCTACAATGTGTGATCGAAGACAATGGCATAGGCAGAGATAAAAGTGCCGAGCTTAATGCACAGCGTACCAAGAAACATAAATCACAAGGTATTCGAGTTACCAGCGAGCGACTTAAGGTTCTTACCCAAGATCGAGATGAAAGTCCTGAGTTTTTCATCAAAGACTTATTCGATGAAAACGGCGAAGCTTCCGGTACACGTGTGACCTTAATACTTCCTATTGTAACCGAAAAAGACCATGTCGAAGACTAGAGCACTCATTGTAGATGATGAATTAAAAAGCAGGGAAGTAATCAAAACCTTGCTCGGTGCATTCTGCCCTGAGGTGGAGGTTGTTGCCGATGCGGAAGACATTGCTGGTGCATTGCGTGCTATTGAAGATTACAAGCCTCAATTGGTTTTTCTTGACATCACGTTAAAAGAGGGTGATTCCTTCCAAATTCTAAAGGAAATTGACGAGATAGATTTTGAAATCATTTTCGTAACGGCATATGACGAATACTCTATCAAAGCCCTAAAATTCTCAGGGATTAAATGTTTATTCAAGCCACTTGACATTGAAGAGTTGCGGGCAGCAGTTAAGGATGCCATCAGCCACAAGACTAACACAACTACGGCGTATCAAATGGTGAATGGCATTCTCACAAGTAAATTCACCAAGATTCCGGTTATTACATCTGCTGGACTGGTGTTTACACCGGTAAAGGATATCACCTACATTGAATCCTCAGACATCGGAAGCTCTATCCATTTTATTGATGGTCACTCGGTAGATAGTAAACGGGATATCTCAGAATTTGACGACATACTCATTGGGGATTCATTTCGCTTTGTAGACAAACTATACCTCATCAACTTGGATCAAGTGAGTTTGGGGTATTCAAAGGACAAAACCGTTGGGTTTACCAACGGTACATCCGTCACAATAAAATCCAAGGTTAAAGACCTCCTTTGATGTAAGCGACATCCGCGTAAATTCGTGAATTAGAAACTCATGGTATTCAGCGGCATCACATTTCTGTACTTCTTTTTACCGCTGTTCTTTTTGTTGTATGCAATTGCCCCAAGACGATTTCGAAATCTTATTCTGCTGATTGGCAGTATCATTTTTTACGCATGGGGGGCTCCTAAATTTGTTTTTATCCTACTGGCTTCAACGGCCATAGATTACTTTCTTGTACTGCGCATGCATCGCTCTGAAGGGCGGGTGAGGAAGCTTTTGCTGAGTTTGTCCATTGTGCTGAACTTAGGATTACTGATGTATTTCAAGTACATGAACTTCTTTGTGGAGAATGTGAATAGCGTATTGATGGGTCTGAATATCGGACATCTGAATGTGACCGAAATAGCCTTGCCCATCGGGATCTCATTTTACACCTTCCAGACCCTTACCTACTCGATGGATATCTATCGCAAGCAGAACAAACCACTCAACTCGGTTACGGATTACATGCTGTACATTATGATGTTTCCGCAGCTGATTGCAGGACCCATTGTTCGATATGGACTAATCTCCGAAGAAATTCGAAATCGCGAATTCAAATCGAATCAGATCGTCGACGGTTTTATCCGGTTTAGTGTGGGCTTAGCCAAAAAGGTCATCATTGCAAACACCATGGCTGAAACGGCGGATGTGATCTTTGCCATGAGCCCGGGTGGTTGGACCTCGACTATAGCATGGGTCGGAATTCTGGCTTATACCTTTCAGATCTATTTCGATTTTGCCGGGTATAGTGATATGGCCATTGGACTTGGAAAAATGATGGGCTTTAGATTTCCTGAGAATTTCGAAAGTCCATACACCAGTTCAAGCATCACTGAGTTTTGGCGCAGATGGCATATCACCTTAGGCAGTTTTATGCGAGACTATTTGTATATCCCGTTGGGCGGATCTCGGAAGTCAACACTGCTCACCTATCGCAATTTGTTTGTTGTTTTTCTTCTATCCGGCTTGTGGCATGGTGCGAGTTGGAATTTTATACTATGGGGTGCATTTCATGGTTTTTTCTTGGTGACAGAACGTTTAACCGGTTTATCAAAAACCGATCGAGCCAGGTGGATTCGTATTCCTCTGACCTTTTTCATTGTCGTACTCGGTTGGGTCGTATTTCGGATTGAAGAAACAGAAAAAATTGGGTTGTTCTACCGAGCGTTATTTGATTTTAGTGGGACTTGGCCCATCCAAGTATTTAATACCAAGTTTGTTGTAATAGGTTTGATTGGTCTCGCATTCAGCTTTATAACACTGACGAAAATTGGCCAACACTGGAGCGTTCATTTTTTCACTCAGGCATACACAAACAACTCGTTGTTAACTTACTTCTCGATTGCTGTTGTGCTTTTCATTTTGAGTTCCGGATATCTGGCCACAGGTGCCTTTAACCCGTTTATCTACTTCCGTTTCTAGTGGCAACTAAGAGAACATATCGCATTTTACTCATCGTCCTGTTGATCGGGTTTTTGGCTGTAGGGGCTCAACGCATGTTCAAGGTGTGGGATTTCAATCCGTTGGGTGGGGCTCAAACCAAACACCCTAAGCCTACTTTGGGCATCAATGCATGGCTGAATGGAGATTTTCAATCACAATTTGACAAATACAGCACCGACTCGTTTGGGTTTCAATTGCCCTTGGTTCGGTTGGTCAACGAACTGGATTTTCAAATGTTCAATGCGGCTAACGCTCGATACGTTGTCGTTGGTAAGAACGACTATTTGTATGAGACTCCTTACATCGAAGCGGTTACCGGAATGGACTATTTAGGGCGAGATAGTATAAAATCGATTGCGACCAAGGTTAGTATGATTCAGGATACACTGAGCAAGCTTGGCGTAAGGTTTGAGATTTTGTTTGCCCCGGGGAAAGGAAGCTACTATCCGGAATACATCCCCAATTACTACAAATACTACACCTCTGACTCTACCAACTACGCCGTATTTAAAGATGAGTTTAGCAGACAGAATATTCCGTACCTTGATTTTCACAACTGGTTTCGTGCGATGAAGGATACTACCTCGTATCCTCTTTTCCCGACTACAGGCATTCATTGGAGTAAGTATGGGATGGTCTTGGCAACCGACAGTATTATCAACCATTGGAACCGGTTACATCCGAATCAAGTGGCTAATTTTTCTTACTCGCTCGAACGCACTTCTACTACGAAAACAGAATCTACGGATGCCGACGTGGAGGAAGGCATGAATTTAATGACAGAACTTCACCATTATCCAATGATGTATCCAAATTACACGTTTGGCCACAAAGATTCATTA
>CAJXLR010000126.1 GCA_913056425.1 uncultured Bacteroidota bacterium | reverse complement strand
TGTTTTTAGAAAGAGATTTCAGGGTCCAACACTGTGTCCCCAACCTAGTGAAAGAACACAGTGACTTGTGTCTATTAGAGCTCAACGGACTGTTGGGCTTACCTGAAACATGGCCGCATTTTTTGCTAAGTTAGGTTTATGTATAGCGTCCATTCGTTTGCATTCTAATAGCTTCGACATATTTATTCCTATGAGCTTTTACGAAATAGAACTTAGAAGAAATTACTTAACATTTTGTAGGCAAGTGAATTCAATTTGTGCTATAATCGCGTCTATTATGATAAGTTTGCCCATGTTTTATGAGTTCGAAAAAGAATGTAGACTACATAGACTAACGTCTTCGAAATCAATTCCTAGAAGTCGGGAACAATCTACATTCAAGGTGTTTTTATTGCGCTTACTGGGCGTTTATGAACATTAAAAACATCTAAAAAGTTTTGACACTAAGCCAATATTGTCGAAGATGAAAAATTCAAACATTCTTTATTTGCAAGTTCGCCGTTAAACACGTTAACAGAATAGATTTTGATGAACGAAGCTTGGTTTCACGGCTACCTGCTCAAAGCAGTTCTCGTTTCTCTCCAAATCATGTATAATCCGGAACCCAATATCAGAGCGATACCGATCAAAGCTGTAAAATCGGGCCAATGTCCGAAAACTAAAACGCCCCACATGATTGCCAATGGTAAAGCAATATATTCGATGGGAGCAACAAATGCTGCTTCGCTTGCTCGGTAAGCTTGAGATACAGAAAAACTGCCTAAGGCGCTCACGCAGCCAAGCGAGATAAATATTACATAATCTTCAGGTGCTGGGAGACTCCATGCACGGAAAAGGAATGATAATGATGGGTCTGAGTTACCCTCAAAACGGCCATCTCCCAGTACTAGACCAAACAGTCCTGAAGCAACTATGAACGTTATTTGACTATAAAATGACATTGTTACAGCTGTTTCGGTGCGGCCTATATACCGTGTGAGAACTTGCACTGATGCATATCCAAACGCTGCCAACAAGGGTAGCAATGCTGCGAATTGAAATGTAGAATCCCCTGGCCTCAACATTATTATAACGCCCAGCAAACCCAAAATTATTGCCATCCACCTTCTGAATTCGACTGCTTCTTGTAGGAACACCACCGAGAATACGGTAATTAACATTGGGCTTATAAAGAAGATCGCGACGCCCTCTGCCAACGGTAACGCTGCAAGACCCAAGAAAAACGTAATGTTAGCAAAAAAAACGAGACAACCTCTCAAAATGTGAAATTTTATCCTTCTTGTCTTGAAGGTCCTCCACCCATTCGAAAAAGGAAGAATAACAGCAAGTAATATAACTAAGCCGATTGATGACCTAACGAGCACGACTTGATGTAACGCATAGCCGCCACTTAAAAATTTTATAGCTACGTCATTAATTGACTGACAGAATACCGCGATGATGGCACTCGATATTCCAAGCAATAGCGGAAAGCTTTTGAGATTTGGTTTCATAGGTCTTTGTTAATTCAATTGTGCTAGTATTAATCTCGCTTGCTTAATGAAAATCAATTAACTTCCATCGCGAAATTTTTAGCATGCTCGAGAATGTTTTGCTCGAAGGCTTCATGGATCATAGATTTCAAAGAAAGCCTAGACTTAATTAGCCATACTTTCATTTCGATACTTGGTAGCAGTGGTAGAAATACGAGATCAGAATCCGAATACTCTTTGGCCGCAAGTGAGTCTATCATTGTGATACCAAGCCCAGATTTCACCATGTGTATCCGCGCATATGAGAGCGATGCTTCTCCTCTATCAAATGGCTTTGCGTTTCCCGCAGAGAAAAAACTTTCGATTTGTTCACGAGAACGATCCAACATACTAGAGGTTATGAAGTCTTGTTGATGAAAATCTGCAGCCGTCAAATAGCTTTTTCCAGCCAATGAATGTTGTTTTGGCAAAGCACCGAGCATGTGAACATCGAAAAGTGGCACGCATTCGATAGTAGTGTCTTCTGAAGACAATAGTCCAACTGCAAAATCTAGCTGACGATTAGCTACTAAATCAATTAGCACCTGCGAATTTCTCGTTTCGATACTAATAGATACTTCTGGATTAACTCTCATAAATTGTGAGGCTACATTTGGTACAAACGCGCGAGACAGCTGTGGCGTACTTCCTACTATCAAGCTGCCATGTCGCAATTCACGCAGATTACGCGCCTGCAAGTCTAGTTGTCGTAAGCCCATGACTATAGCCTGCGCTCTTTCGGCGATTACTTGACCTTCCGCGGTCGGAACAATTCTTCCATTTGTACGTACTACAAGTTCAAATCCAAACCGTTCCTCTAGCTTTTTCAATATCTTACTTGCATTTGATTGCGTAGTATTCATCAGTTCAGCTGCTTTGGTTACTGAACCAACGCGTATTAAGGTCGTTAAAAACTCTAAATCTCGCAATTGCAAAGCGGCATTCCATTAATTCATGAAGCAATGAAATATATTAATTTGATGAATAAATAAACTAGTAATATCGTTTAAAGTGAAAGTACGACAAAATCATGCTGTCGGAAATCGCTTACCAGGGAGGAATGAATGACAAAAAATAATATGAACCGTAGAACTTTTATGGCGCGCAGCAGTAGCGCGGCTGTTGCTGCCGCAACTGCGACGGCTATGCCCGCCTTCGCGGCAGCTGGCCAACCTGTCGAACCTATGGCGGTTTTGACGGCCAATGCTAGCTTTGACCCAGTGCGTCCTGAGATGGGCAGGTTAATAACCCAAGCGGCAAAAGGTATTGGCTGGGACATTAAACTTGAAGCCGAAGATTACAACTTAGGTATTAACAAGGTATTTAAAGAACAAGACTTTGATATGTTCATTGTACGCTGGACAGGGCGTGCAAACCGTATAGACCCAGAAACCTTTATTAGCATGCAGCACCACAAAGATGGCGCATACAACAAATGGGGCTACAATGATGAACGCATCAACAAACTTGCTGAGCAGCAGCAAGTTGCTATGATAGCCGAAGAGCGTCAGGCACTAGTGCATGAAGCTCAGGCGATCTTACATGAAGACGCCGTACGCAGTCCAATCGTCTATCCGTCAATGACCAACGCATACCGAGAAGATCGACTTGGCAACGTAGTCCCAATGCTCGGCGAAGGTATCGGGAGTTTCTGGACTGATATTAACATGACGGTTAAGAAAGGTGACGGTTATGTACGCACAGGACAGACATCAGCTCTGAAAAACTTGAACCCAGTTGCTGCAACGGACTCGAATGAATTTAAAGAGTTACGGATGATTTATGACAGGCTGGCACAGGTTGATCCTACTGGCAAAGTTGTGCCTTGGGCTGCTACTTCAATTGATATCGTTGATGATACAACGGTAGATATTGTGCTACGTGACGGTATGAAGTGGCATGATGGAAACGCTGTCACCGTAGACGACGTAATATTTTCATTTGACTACTGCATGAAATGGAATGCACCGTTCATCATATCGTCGTTAGAGAACTTTACAACTGTCACGAAAACTGGAGCAAATTCGCTTCGGATCAAGTTATCAGCACCACATGCACCATTAATGATTAACTTCTTCTGCTCGTTCTTTATTTTGCCACAGCACATTTGGAAAGACATTCCAGAAAAAGCTGGTGTGGATGATGTGCTGAATTTCGCTAACGAGAACCCCATCGGATCTGGTCCATTCAAGTTCGACTACTGGGACCGTGGTAAAGAACTAAAAGTCAGTGCTAACACAGATCATTTTAGCCCTCCAAAATGCGCAGGGATCATTCGCATTACTTACGGTAGCCATGATGCGATGGCGGCTGCGATAGAAGTAGGTGAATGTGATCGTACACGTTACATTTTAAAGCCAGCACTTGTTCAAGATCTAAACAAAATATCTGGAGTTGTGGGTGCAGGTTATGCAAGCCATGGCTTCTATGATCTTGGGTACAACGTACGCAGAGGGCCATTAGCTGACGCCTCCTTCAGGAAGGCTATGGATATGATTATACCGCGAGATGTAATTCGCGATGTTATCATGTCTGGCTTTGCAGAGAATGGTGGCTCAGTAATAGCACCAGCCAATAAATTCTGGCACAATAGCTCAGTTGTATCCCGTACAGCGAATGTAAAGAAAGCACGCGATGTTCTTGCTGCAGCTGGCTACACCTGGAATAGCGAAGGTAAATTGCTGTATCCTTCCTAAGGCAAATTACAACGTATGGCTGTTAGTATTGGGTGGTCTAGCCACCCAATACTCAAACTCTCTAACTTCTCTTATAAAGTGGACTCGCTGTATGCTTGACTACATCCTACGTCGTTTGGTTTATACATTAATCACCATTTTTATGGTGGCATCGATCTTGTTCGTATTAGTGTTACTCCTGTCATTCTACTACCATTTTTGCCTTTATTGAATAGGTTGCTATCGTTTCAAACGTTCATTAACCAGCCTACCTACATCAATTGGTCGCGGTGCCTTGAATGAATTGAATTGAAATTTTTGATGAGACGTGTTTGCTCTGAACGGAAGGTCTCTTTCCTGTCTCTTTCAAAAATTATATAGAGGAACTCGTATATTATACGGGGAGGGCCAGATGGTGTCTCATGTCTTATCTCTGAGAACTGAGAAAAGAGAAAAGAAACAACAATGAAATGTATCCTGCTACATACCATAAGTAGGCGTCCATAACTCTTCTTATGATGAAGTGCATTTATTGTGGAGGTAAAGTTTTACCTACTCTTATGGTACGTCAATCCACTCTTCTACCAATAATTTCAATTATGATGAAGTGCGTTTGCTTGTAACACCCCATAACTCGCATTCACATATGCAACCAACGCCACAACCAACATCAAAATCAAAAGATGCTGCGCAACTTGCCAATCGCATCGTTTGCAATGTTCTTCAACTCATCAACTTCTCCCTCCACAACATTACCAGCCCTTTCCTTCAACTGTTGTACAACATCTCCAACTACTGGTGCCACATCTTTTGCAACTTCATCACGTACTTCACCTACCAATGGTCCTAAATCCTTTTGAACTTCCTTCATGGCTGGTCCAAATTCTTTTTGTAACAACCCCTCGAATGCTTCTAGGTCTCTTTCAAACTCTTCTTCATTGGCAATTGTATCTTTCAGGAATTGTATAAAATCGACATCGGTATTCTTTACTCTTTGTTTATAGTCCTGTGATGACATGGCCTTGAACTTGCCTGTTTTGGGATCAATATCTTTCTCACTAGCACGCTTGAGCTTTGTTATGAGATCTTCCTTTTGTTCTACCTTTTCTTTCAATTTTGATAACATTTCATCAGAAGGTTTTTGATTATTAGTAGGACTACCAGCAGTTTGTCCTCCTTCATTGCTGTCATTATCATTTGCATCACTATTACTATTGTTGCTGCCTCCTCTATCTAAAGTCTTTACTTCAGATTCAATCTTTTCTATCTCAGTAATAACAGCCTCTGTTTCCGACTTGAGCTTTTCTTCCTCTCTAATCAATAAATCTGTAGCTTCCTTCACTTTTGCTTCCTCCTTCTCAATATCTTCGGGTGTTGCAGAGTCGTCTTGCTCTACAGCTACTTCCTTTTCAAGTTCCTCGACAAGTTTCTTTTCATCGGATATGGTCTAGAGAATGCACACTACATAATGCTACAGCGTTTGTATATCTAACTCTCCCAGTTTAATGTTTATTACCATGAATCTTCAGCACACAAGTAATCTACAGCCGCCATGCACTTGAGTTTAAGCTACTAGTACATGTAGATCAACGTATTAAAACATCATAGATC